>JBAZCK010000001.1:0-130358 GCA_041654955.1 Acholeplasmataceae bacterium
TAAAGCCAAAAAAATACTTACAAATGGTTGAATCACTTAAAAAAATGAGTGATTTACTAGGAAAGACATTCAGATGAAAATTTTTATTGTTGGCTTAGGTCTTATTGGTGCATCCTATGCTGAAGGATTAAAAAAAGCAGGGCATAGCATTTATGCATATAATAGAACTAAAAGTATTATAGACAAAGCTATTGAAGAAAAGATGATTGAAAGTGATAATGATATCTCTCATATCAAAACAGCGGATGTGATCATTTTAGGCTTATATCCTAAACATAATATAGAGTTCCTAAAAAACCATAAACATTTATTTAAAAATGGACAAATGATCACAGATGTGAGTGGCACGAAGGCATGGATGGTCCCTGAAATAGAAAATATTTTGCCAGATGGTGTAAGTTATACTTCACATCATCCTATGGCTGGTAAAGAGGTTTCAGGTTATGATGCTAAAGATGCAGCTATATTTAATGGTGCTAATTTTATCATCGTGAAAACACGTAAATCTCTAGATTCGGATGAAAAAATATTAAGAAACATCGCAAATGACTTAAAATTTGGTAAAATAACGGTGACAAACCCCGAAAAACATGATGAGTTAATCGCATTTACATCTCAGTTAACACATGTGATTGCAGTAAGTCTTGTTCAAAGTGATCACTTAGAAGAAACGCCACAAGCAACAGGAGATTCATATCGAGATTTAACTAGAATCGCAAAAATAAATGAGATGATGTGGACTGAACTTTTTTTAGAAAATAAACAAGCACTGCTACAAAAAATTAATGATTTTGAAAAACAATTAGACTTATTAAAAGATATGATTAAAAAAGATGATAAAAAACATATCGAGATATACTTAAAACAAGCAAAAGAGAAGAGGAAAACATTTGATAAAGCTTAATATGGAAACATATGATATCTATCTTGGCTTACATGAAATCAATCAGCTACAAAAATACATAAAAAATATCTATACACAAAAAGATATTTTTATCGTGACTGATGAACACGTAGATCAACTATATCACAATCTCATGACAAGTAAATTAAATGATTTTAAACTTCATTTTGTAGTTATTAAACCAGGTGAAACATCAAAATCTATCGAAACTTATGTTCAAACAATTCACCATCTGATTGATCTAGGTATTAAAAGAAACCATCTTTTAATCTCTTTAGGTGGAGGTGTCGTTGGAGACTTAACAGGATTTATTGCATCAACGCTTTATAGAGGTATTGATTTTATACAAATTCCAACAACACTTTTAAGTCAAGTAGATAGTAGTATTGGTTCTAAAGTTGGTATTGATTTAGAAAAAGGAAAAAATTTAGTCGGTTCATTTTATCAACCAAAATTCGTTTTGATTGATCCAATCTTTTTAGAAACACTTGATGATAGAGAGTATCATCAAGGTGTAGCAGAAATGATTAAAGCAGGATTGATTGCTAATGAAGCCTTGTATCAATATTTTAAAACTCATCAAAAAGTGACTGAAAAAGAAATACTTATGGCTTTAGAAGTTAAAAGAGATGTTGCTTTAAAAGATCCGTTTGATCATAAGGAACGGATGACATTAAATTTCGGCCATACATTTGGACATGCCATTGAAAAAAAATATCAATATCAGACATATAAACATGGTGAAGCAATCAGTTATGGTATGTTAATTGCCATAAAAATTGGCATAGAAAAAGGCATAACACCATCATATATTTACGATGATGTTAAAAAAGTTTTAGAAAAACATCAATTGATCAAACGACCTTATTTTAGTGCAGATGAACTTAAAGAATTTATTAAAACGGATAAGAAGCATATGGCAGATGTTTTTCATTTCATATGTTTAAAAGATATTGGAGAAAGTGTTATAACAAACTTAAAGGTAGGTGAGATTAAATGAACGTCGTTATTAAACCATCAAAATTAAATGGAGTTATTCAAGTTGTAAGTTCAAAATCATTATCACACAGATATGTAATCGCAGCTGGATTAGCAAAAGGTACATCAATTGTATATAATGTATTAGATTCTGAAGATCTAACAGCAACCAAAAAAGCATTAGAAGGTTTGAATGTTAGTTTTGATCAAGAAAAAGTAATTGCTTCAGGGTATAAACTTATAAATAATGAAGTTTTTTGTCATGAATCAGGTTCGACATTAAGATTTATGATTCCTATTTATATGCTACAAAAAGAAAAAGTAGTTTTTCACGGGGATAATCGTTTAATTGATCGACCTATTGATGTTTATGAAACACTTTTTAGAGATAAAGACCTTGGATTTAAGTATTTAGAAACACCTCATTTTCTACCTTTAGAAGTGCAAGGTAAGCTCGAAGGTGGACATTACCCTATTTTAGGTAATATTAGTAGTCAATTTGTCTCAGGCTTGCTATTTGCACTTCCACTTGCAAAAAAAGATTCTGATATTGAACTTTTAACACCACTATCATCCAAAGGTTATGTTGATATGACACTAGATACATTAAGTAAATTTGGTATTCAATATCAATGGAAAGATAATCATATTTATATTAAAGGCAATCAAAAATATCAACCTAAAGTTGTGACTGTAGAAGGTGATTATTCTCAAGCAGCATTTTGGATGGTTGCAGGAACCATTAATCAACATCAATTACCTTTACAATTAAGAAATCTAGATCCAGATACTAAGCAAGGTGATCGAGTAATTGCTGATATCATCTCGAAAATGGGTGGATATTTATATTATCAAAGAGATTTGAAACAATATGTTGTTCATCCTAGACAAACTAAAGGTATAACCATTGACATAGATCCTAATCCAGATTTAGGACCTGTACTTATGGTTTTAGCTGCACTTAGTGAAGGCGAAACGCATTTTATTAATTGTAGAAGATTAAAAATAAAAGAATCAGACCGCCTAAAAGCAATGTATGAAGTTTTAACTAAACTTGGTGTTAAGATGAGAATCACTGATGATGAGGCTTGGATAGAAGGTCAAAAATCATTTAAAGGTGATGTGTCCTTAGATTCATATAATGATCATAGAATTGCTATGGCTATCGCTGTAGCAAGTCTTAGAGCAGATGGCGATATAACCATAAGACATAGTGAATGTGTTGCGAAAAGTTATCCAACATTCTTTGAAGTATTTAAATCTTTAGGGGGACTTGTAAGTGAAGCTGAATGATTTAAGAAAACAAATAGAAGACATTGATCAAGAAATGCTTGATTTATTCCTCAAAAGAATGGATGTATCGGCTAAAATAGGTGCATATAAAAAAGAACATCAATTACCCATATTAGATGAAAACAGAGAACATGAACTTTTAGAAAAACAAAAAGCTTTACTTAATAATGAAACATTGTGGCCATTATACAGAAAGTTTTTAATAGAAGTTATGAAATTATCAAAAGAGTATCAAAAACTATGTTAAAGTTAGGTCTCATTGGTAAACATATTAGTTATTCTAAATCACCAGATATTTTTCTATTTATGAAATCATATCTAGATATAGATCTTACCTATGATTTGATTGATATTGATGAGTCATCGATCAAAATTCTTTTAAATGAGCTTAAATCAGGATTCTATCATGGATTTAATGTCACACAACCGTATAAAGAAATTATGTTAGACTATGTCGATGTTGTTACACCAAAAGCTAAACAAATTCAAGCGATTAATACCATCTATATAAAGGATCATAAAATTATCGGTGATAATACTGATTATGATGGTTTTTTAGGTTTATTAAAAGCGCATGCTATTGAAATGTCTTCTAAAAAAGTTTTTATCTTAGGTACTGGTGGAGCCGCAAAAGCATGTTTTCAAGTATTACAAGACTTAAAAGCATTACCTAAATATGTAACAAGAGATACACTCAAAGTCAATAAAGATACGATAACATATGATGATTTATATAAAAGCTCTCTAGACTATATCATACAAGCAACACCAGTAGGTACATATCCTTATGTAGAAACTTCAATATTAGATAAAGCATTTGTAAAAGATAAATATGTCATTGATTTAGTTTATAGACCAAAACAAACCCAAATACTTAAAGATGCAAAATCAGGAGTCAATGGTGTTTACATGCTCATCATCCAAGCACTAAAATCATTATCGTTTTGGATGCAAAAAGAAATAAATATAACAGATGAATTATTACAAAAATTAAAGGATGTGGTGTTGGATGAATAGTTATGGACATTTGTTTAAAGTAACATTATATGGTGAATCTCATCAAGAATCTATTGGGGTTGTTGTTGACGGTCTTCCTGCAGGAACAAAAATTGATGAAGATATCATAAAAAAAGACTTAGAAGCTAGAAAACCTAAACACATTGGAACAACTCCTAGAAAAGAATCAGATAGTTATAGCATAACAAGTGGTGTATTTAATGGACTTGCTACCGGATCACCTATTCATGTCATGATTAAAAATGAAAACATAATATCAAAAGATTATACCCATTTAAAAGCTCATCCTAGACCTGGACATGCTGATTTTGTAAGTGAAGTTAAATATAAAGGTTTTCAAGATTACCGAGGTGGAGGTAGATTTTCCGGACGCTTAACTGCTGCATTAGTTGTTGCTGGTAGTTTAGCCAAAATGGCACTTCCTTTTGAATTAAGTCATAAATTAAAACAAATTGGAACATTAAAAGATATGTCAGAAATTGATGCATATATACTTGATGTTCAAAAACAAGGAAATTCTGTTGGTGGAACCATCGAAATCACAGTTAAAAATATAATAGTCGGTATCGGAGAACCGTTTTTCAATAAACTAGATGCAGAACTTGCAAAACTACTATTTTCAGTACCTGCAGTTAAAGGGGTTGAATTTGGACTAGGTTTTGATGGCATTGAGTTATTAGGTAGTGAATTTAACGATACATTAATTGATGAAAAAGGACATACAAAAACCAATCATTCTGGAGGTATCACCGGTGGTATATCTAATGGTAATGATTTAAAAATTAATGTTTTTGTAAAACCGACTTCAAGTATCAAAAAAGAACAAGACACATTTAATTTAAAATCTATGAAAGTAGAGAAGCTTGACATAGGTGGCAGACATGATGTTGCTATTGTGAGAAGAATTGGCATTATATTAGAAAATGTAGTTGCAATAGGCTTGCTTGATCAATATTTGATGTATAAAGCATATCAATAATATATAAAACATATAAAATAGACCTTTTTAAGGGTCTTTTTTTGTATATATCGCTAAAAACTATAAAACGAAAACGTTTAACCCTATTTTTAGTCGTTTTCGTATTTTCGTAATAAAAAGAGGGTTAAAAACCATATAAACGCTTACATTTTTCCTAAATTAGGGTTGACCTTGCATTATTTGAATGATAATATGTAGTTGCGAAAACGTTTTCGGAGGTATGAAGCCTATGGTTAAAATCAAAGATATTGCAGAAAAATGTGGTGTCTCAGTAGCAACAGTTTCTAAAGCATTAAATAACTCTCATGAAATTAGTGAGAAAACAACACAACATATAACACGCGTTGCAAACGAGTTAGGATACATAGCTAATTCTAATGCTAGAAGTTTAAAAACGAATAGATCTTACAACTTAGGATTGCTATATGTTGATAAGTCTAATTCCGGGTTAGAGCATGAGTATTTTAATGTGATCTTAAATAGCATAAAAAAAGAAGCTGAAAGATTAGGGTATGATGTGACATTTATAAGTAATAAAATAGGTAACTCAAGAAATTCTTATTTGTCACATGCAAGATATCGTGGTTGCGATGGTGTTGTATTAGTTTCTGCAGATTTCCATGATCCAGAAGTTATACATTTAGTTGAATCAAACATGCCAACAGTCATCATTGATCATATATATCATAATCGAACAGCAATCTTAAGTGATAACTCTAAAGGTTTAAGTGAAATTGTGCATTACCTTTATAAACAAGGACACACCAAAATAGCGTTCATTCATGGTGAAGATACAACAGTTACTCAAGAACGTTTAGCAAGTTTTCATCAAGCATGTTCTAAGTTAGGTATTCAAATTCCTAAAGCATACATGAAAGAAGCATTATATCATATACCAAAACATAGTGGGCTAGCAACAAGAGAACTATTGGAATTGCCTGATCGACCTACAGTTATTATTTATCCAGATGATTATTCTTATATGGGTGGACTTACTGAGATTGAAAAACATGGTTTAAAAATACCAGATGACATAAGTGTTGTAGGATATGATGGTATTTATCTATCAAGAATACTTAGACCAGTACTTACAACTTATGTTCAAGATAGTACCGAAATTGGTAAAATGGCAGCTAGTAAATTAATTCAAATGATTGAGAAACCAAAAACGTTTATCGCTGAACAAATCGTCATATCTGGACAACTACAAATTGGACAAACCGTCAAGGATATAAATTAGGTAAAAATCATAGATTATCTATGAATAAAATAAAGGAGAGAAAAGTATGAAAAAGATTTTTACAGTATTGTTTTTAATGGCTGCAGCATTTACATTATTCGCATGTAATAATGATAATGGTGGGGAAGTATTAGTTATTCGTGCTTGGAATGACGAATTTCAAAATCGTTTTAGAGATTATTATCCAGATTATGTAAGTACAAATAGTGATGGCACAGATGTATTAGAAGATGGCACTACAGTAAAATGGGTAATTGTTGCTAATGATGATAACGGATATCAAAATGCGCTTGATTTAGCACTTCAAAATCAAGAAACCGCAGATGCAGATGATAAGGTTGACATGTTCTTAATTGAAGCGGATTATGCATTAAAATATGTTAACAGTGATTATACACTAGATATTATTGAAGATCTAGACATCGATGAAGCCGATTTAGATGAACAATATCAATATACTAAAGATATCGTTACATCATCTGAAGGTAAATTAAAAGGTACATCATGGCAAGCAACTCCTGGTTTATTTGCTTATAGAAGATCGATTGCTGAAGCTGTTTTAGGTACAGATGATCCAGATGAAGTTCAAGCAGAAATTAATACTTGGGCAAAATTTGATGCAGTTGCTGCTGATATGAAAGAAGCTGGATATTATATGTTATCAGGTTATGATGATGCATATAGAACATTTTCAAACAACATGGCTAATCCATGGGTAAATTCAAGTGATGAAATAGTCATAGATCCAGTTATCGAAGATTGGATTGAACAAACTAAGACTTATTCAGACAATGATTATAATCATGGTGCTAGTTTATGGGATTCAACTTGGTCAGCTGATCAAGGTGCAGATGGTGAAGTTTTTGGTTTCTTCTACTCAACTTGGGGTATTAATTTTACACTTCAAGGTAATGCAGGTGATGAAGGCTTTGGCGACTGGGCTGTAGCTCAAGGACCAGCTAGTTATTATTGGGGTGGTACATGGATTACTGCTGCAAAAGGCACTGATAATAAAGACTTAGTTAAAGATATTATGTTAAAATTAACAGCAGATAAAGACATTATGAAACAAATCACAATTGACACTCAAGATTATACAAATCATAAATCAGCAATGCAAGAATTAGCAGATGATCCTGATTTTGGTAGTGACTTCTTAGGTGGTCAAAATCATATCGCTTTATTCATTGAATCTGCAGAAGCAATTTCTATGGAAAATATTTCTCCATATGATCAAGCTTTAAATGAAGGTATTCAAACAGCGTTTAGAGATTATTTTAGTGGTGAAGTTAGTGAAGATGATGCATGGGATAACTTCTATGAAATCGTTCAAGCTAAACATCCAGAATTAAAAAGAAAAGATTAAGTAAACCTAATAGAGTTTGAGGAGGCAACTAGCCTCCTCAAATCAATGTTTATAGGAGACGTACATGAAAAAGAAAACAAACAAACTCAATTATAGTAGATATGGGATATATTTTATAGCTCCATTTTTTATTGTCTATATCATATTTTCACTAATCCCATTACTTTCAACATTTTATTATAGTTTTTTCGAATATTATATGCGTCAAGGCATTATGCAAGTGGGTCCAAACTTTATATTTTTAGATAACTATATCAATATTTTTAGTGATGGAATATTATTTAAGTATGCAGGTAACACTTTAATTATGTGGTTAATGGGATTTATTCCGCAAATCATTTTATCATTACTACTTGCTTTATGGTTTACATCTACAAGATTAAAAATCAAAGGCACGGGGTTTTTCAAAACAATTATGTATATGCCAAATTTAGTAATGGCAAGTGCATTTTCAATGTTATTTTTACAAATATTTGCCGCAAATGGTCCGGTTGTAAATATGTTAATGGAATCTGGTTTATTAGAAGAAGAATTTAATTTTTTCGAAAAAGTCATTACAACGAGATCATTAATTGCATTAATGAATTTTCTTATGTGGTTTGGTAATACGACCATTTTACTGATGGCTGGTATTATGGGTATTGATCAAACAGTGATAGAATCGGCATCCGTAGATGGTGCAAATTCTAGACAAATATTTTTAAGAATAATATTACCTTTATTAAAACCAATTATGTTATATGTTTTAATTACATCACTTATCGGTGGTATTCAAATGTTTGATATTCCACAGATTTTAACCGAAGGTAATGGCGGTCCAAATCTAGCGACTAAGACGATGATTATGTATTTGCATGATTTAATCACGACAAGTAAAAATTATGGATTAGCAGGTGCTGTTTCAGTCCTATTGTTCATCGTTACAGCGGCATTGAGCTTTGTTGTATTTAGAGCCTTTAAAAATAATGATATGGTAGATATAGAAGCTACCGCTAGAAAGTGAGTGAAGTGATATGATTTTAGATAACCCAGCAAAAAAATCTAGACCACCACTATCGCTTTATTTACAAAAGGGATTAATATATCTTGTGCTTGGTCTATTAACTATGATTATTATCTTTATCTTTTATATTTTGATTGTCAATGCTACTAGATCTCATTTTGAAATACAAAAAGGATTTGCTTTCTTGCCCGGTAATCAATTTACAGTTAACATGGATAAAATGTTAACAAACTCAAATTTTAAAGTAATTAGAGCATTATTAAATAGTTTATTTATAGCATTCTTATCGGCAACTTTAGCAACATACTTTAATGCGCTTGCTGCATACGGTATACATTTATATCAATTTAAATTTAGAAAAGCTGCGTTTACATTTATTTTATTAATAATGATGATTCCAGTTCAAGTTTCATCATTAGGATTAGTACGTCTACTTTATGAATTTAAACTCATTGATAGTTTTATGCCACTGATTGTACCTAGTGTTGCAGCACCTGCAGTATTCTTCTTTATGAAACAATATTTAGATAGTGTACTACCTTATGAAGTTATTGAATCTGCTAGAATGGATGGATCAAAAGAATTAAATACATTTCACAAAATTGTTATACCTATGATTGCTCCAGCAGTCGCAGTACAATTTATCTTTAGTTTTGTTGCAAGTTGGAATAATTATTTTATGCCATCTTTAATCATACAATCACAAAATAAAAGAACTGTACCTTTAGTCATTGCTGGATTAAAAGCATCAAGTCCTGATATGTTTGATCTTGGACCAGTTTATATGCTTTTAGCAGTCGCAATCATACCTTTATTAGTTATTTATTTAATTTTTTCAAGAAAAATTATTAAAGGTATTACAATGGGTAGCGTTAAAGGATAATCAACACGAACGGAGATATAATATGAAATTTGGACACTTTGATGATTTAAAAAAAGAATATGTGATAGAAAATCCAATGACACCAACACCATGGATCAATTATTTAGGTAATAATGGTTTTTATGGCTTGGTCTCACAAATTGGTGGGGGATATACATTTTATGAAGATGCAAAATTAAGAAGACTTACAAGATATAGATATAATCAAGTACCTACAGATAATAGTGGTAGATTTTATTATATTTCAGATGGTAATGATACATGGAATCCTGGCTTTTTACCTATGAAAACTAAACTTGATAACTATAAGTGTAGACATGGTATGGGATATACAATTATTGAAAGTAAGAAAAATGATGTTTATTGCAAAATAAAATTTTTTATTCCATTAAACGACAAAGTAGAAATTCACTATATGACTTTAAAAAACGAATCTAAGGAAACTAAATCCATCGATTTATTTAGTTATTTAGAATGGAATTTATGGAATGCAGTTGATGATCAAACGAATTTTCAAAGAAACTTAAATATTGGTGAAGTAGAAGTAAATGATCAAACAATATTTCATAAAACAGAATATCGTGAAAGAAGAAATCATTATGCATTTTTTCATACGAATGCAAAAATATCTGGGTTTGATACAGATAGATTATCTTTTTTAGGTCTATATAACGGTTTAAACGAACCAGAAGTAGTTTTAAATAAAAAAAGTAATCAAAGCATAGCTAGTGGAGGTTCACCAATAGGAAGTCACCATATTAAGGTTAATTTAAAACCAAATCAAGAAATTTCATATATATTTTTATTGGGATATGTTGAAAACAAAGATGTAGATAAATTTGTTAAACCACATGTGATTAATAAAATTTATGCAAATCAACTGATAGAAAAATATAGTCAAGATGAAAAAGTTCATGAAGCTTTTGATGAGCTCAAAAGATATTGGGATGAGACATTAAGTAAATATCAAATAGAAAGTCCTGATGATAAATTGAACCGAATGGTTAATATTTGGCATCAATACCAATGTATGGCAACATTTAATTTAAGTCGATCTGCGAGCTATTATGAAAGTGGTACTGGAAGAGGCATAGGATTTAGAGATAGTTGTCAAGATATTTTAGGATTTGTTCATATGGTTCCAGAGAAATCAAAAGAACGTATCCTAGATTTAGCATCTATTCAATTTAAAGATGGATCAACATATCATCAGTTTCAACCTTTAACAAAATTAGGTAATGCAGATATAGGATCTGGATTTAATGATGATCCATTATGGCTGGTTGCTGCAACAAGTGCGTATATTAAAGAGACCGGAGACTTTACAATTCTTGATGAAAAAGTCCCTTATAACAATGAAATTAGAACTGAAGAGCCTTTATTTAATCATTTAAAAGCGAGTATACATTTTACGCTAAATCATCTTGGACCACATGGACTACCTTTGATAGGTAGAGCTGATTGGAATGATTGTCTTAACTTAAATTGTTTTTCAAGTGAGCCAGGTGAATCTTTTCAAACATCTGAAAACAAATCATTTGGACATGCTGAAAGCATCTTTATTGCAGGGATGTTTGTAAAATATGGATTAGAATACATTGAAATTTGTGAAAGATATAATGAGTTAGAAGAGGCAAGAACCATTAAAAATGCGATTGAGAAAATGAAAGAAGATACAAGCAAGTATGGGTGGGATGGTTCTTGGTTCTTAAGAGCTTATGACGCATACGGACATAAGGTAGGCAGTCATGAAAATGATGAAGGCAAGATTTATATTGAACCACAAGGTTTTTGTGTAATGGCTGATATTGGGCCAAAATCACTACAAAAACTTGCGTTAACATCAGTAGATAAATATTTAAAAAACGATTATGGCATCGAACTTTTATATCCGCCATATACAAGCTATCATATAGAACTTGGAGAAATTTCTAGTTATCCACCAGGATATAAAGAAAATGGTAGTGTATTTAATCATAATAACCCATGGATTGTTATAGCTCACACAAAACTGAAACAAGCAGATGAAGCATTTGAAATTTATAAATTAAATGCACCAGCATATATTGAAGAACAAAGTGATATCCATAAAACTGAACCTTATGTTTACAGTCAAACTATTGCAGGAAGAAGTGCTAAACATTATGGTGAGGCTAAAAATAGTTGGTTAACAGGCACTGCATCATGGACTTTTATTGCGATTAGTCAGCACATTTTAGGTATACGCCCAGCATTTGATGGATTAGAGATTGATCCAGTATTACCAAATGATATCGATCAAGTAGTGATTCATAGAACATTTAGAGGTAAAGAGTTTAGAATTAATGTGATAAAAAATCAACAACTAAGAGGCATCATTGAAGTCAACGATGTTAAAACTGATAAACATCTAGTGCCTATCAAAGAAGATGTTTTAATCTATAATGTGACTGCGTATGTTTAATAAGAAGTTTTTGTTTGGAGTCGCGACTTCATCATATCAAATTGAAGGGACTTTTGATGAGTTTAAAACGATATGGTGTGATAAAAAAGATCATATTGATGATCAAAGTGACGGAAAGATTGCTTGTGATTTTTATCATAACTACAAAGATGATATCAAATGGATTAAAAATTTAGGTGTCGATGTTTATCGAATGAGCATATCTTGGGCACGAATCCAACCAGAAAAAGAATTGTTTTCAGATCAAGGTATAGCCTTTTATAAAGATTTATTTAAACTACTTAAAAAAAATAAGATTAAAGTAGATGTCACATTATATCATTGGGATATGCCTTCATGGATTTTAGATGAGTTTGATGGATTTGCTGATGAAAAAATCATTGATTATTTTTATCAATATGCTATAAAGATGTTTGATCTATTTGATAAGGATGTACATAGTTGGGCGACTATTAATGAACCATGGTGTGTAAGTACAGTAGGTTATTATTATGGAGCACATGCACCATTTAAAAAAGATATAACAAAGATGGTAAAAGCACAATACTATACTTTGTTAGCTCATGAAAAAGTCTATGATTATTATAAAGATAACTACAATAAAGATATAGGCATCGTGTTAAATCTTTGGACGCAGTATCAACTAACAGATAAAACTGTTGATGCAATAGCTAGAGAATATTCTGATATGTTTCATAATCAAGTTTTTTTATATCCTTTGTTTAAAGGCTTTTATCCTATTAAATGGATATTAAAACTTAAAGAACTTGGTGTAGATACAACCTTTATTGATGAAAAACATTTAAGTCAACTAAGAAACAAAACGGACTATCTTGGTGTCAATTATTATCAGCATCATACGGTAACATATGATAAAGATCATCCGTTTAATTTCAAACATGTCCATACTGGATTTGAAAAAACAGATATGGACTGGGAAATTAATGCTAAAGGCTTAGAAGATCTTATCATCATGATTAGAAATGATTATACGGATATTCCTATGATTATTACAGAAAATGGTGCAGCTTTTAAAGACAAATTAGAAAATGGGAAAATTATTGATAACAATCGGATCAATTATATTAAAAGTCATTCAGAAATCATTGAAAAACTTCATGAAAAACACTGCATCAAAGGTTATTATCTATGGAGTTTGTTTGATAATTTTGAATGGGGTTTCGGATATACGAAAAGATTTGGTATTGTTTATACAGATTATCAAACACTAGAAAAAATACCAAAAGAAAGTTATCTATTTTACAAACAATTCATTGAAACTAATAAATAAGTTCTTTGTTTTTCTCCTCAAAGCTATCAATTTATGAAACGCCCATAAATTGATAGTTTTTCATTGCAAAGCTACTATATGCATGATATGATAGATATATGAACATATGAGCAATCATTCATATGAAGGAGGAGACCATGAATAAATACACTTGTGATGCAATCTTCATTCATGAAGATACGATTAAAGAAGTACAAATGAGTATACTAAAACCTGATGATATAGAAAAAGTTTCAAAATTATATAAAGCAATATCTGATCCAACTAGAATTAAAATACTATATGCACTAAAATCTCATGAACTTTGTGTTTGTGATATTTCAGTGATCCTAAATATGTCACAAAGCTCTATTTCTCATCAACTTAAAATATTAAAAGATGAGGATTTAGTAAGAACAAGAAAAGATGGGAAAACTAGATTTTATAGATTAGCTGATGATCATGTACATAATCTCTTCACTCAAGCCATTGAACATGTTAGTGAGGTTCATGATGAAAAAGACGTTTGAGATTAGAGATATTGATTGCGCAAATTGTGCATTAAAAATAGAAAATGAATTTAAAAAAATAGATGGACTCAAAGATGTAAAAATTGATTTTGCTAAACAAAAAATATTTATTGATGGTGATACAAAAACAATCGATGCAAAATATTTGGAAAAAATAGCTAAAAAGATAGAATCTGGCGTTAGTGTTTATGATAAAGATGAAGTTATTGAAAAGAAGCATACTTTAACAATTAATCACTTAAGTGTTTTTTTAGGTGTATTCATTTTAGGTGTATTTCTGATTATAAATGCGTTTATATATAGCTTTGCGCCATCTGTTTCTTTTATCATCTATTTAGTTTCATATTTATGTATTGGCGGTAAAGTCATTTTTAAAGCAATTAAAAATATAAGTCGTGGACAAATCTTTGATGAGAATTTTTTAATGATGATCGCTACAATTGGAGCGTTTTTTATCTCAGAGTATATTGAAGGTATAGCGGTGATGTTATTTTATCAAATCGGTGAGTATTTTCAAGATTTAGCAGTTCATAGATCAAGAAATAATATAGAATCTTTAATGGATTTAAAACCTAATGTGGCACATCTATTTCATGATGAACTTATCGATGAAGTTAAACCAGAGGATTTAAAAATAAATGATGTGGTTTTAGTAAAACCAGGAGAAAAAATACCTGTAGACGGCATTATTTTAAGTGGACAGACTCATTTAGATGAAAGTAGCCTAACTGGTGAGTCAAAACCAGTATACAAAGAGCAAAATGATGACGTCCTATCAGGATCTTTAAATATCAACGGTTCAATAACAGTATTAGTTAAGAAAACGTATAAAGATTCAAGTGTGTATAAAATCATTGAGTTTGTTGAACAAAATGTTGCTAAAAAAGCAAAAACCGAACAATTTATCACGAAATTTGCGAAGTATTATACGCCTATTGTTGTAGGCATCGCATTATTACTTGCGTTTGTTGTTCCTTTAGTTGCTATGCGCATGAATTTATCAACATATCAACAAGAACTATCTATATACTTAGAAAGAGCACTTATATTTTTAGTCATTAGTTGTCCATGTGCTCTAGTCTTATCAATACCCTTATCATTTTATGCAGGTATTGGGAAAGCCTCAAAATCTGGTATATTAGTCAAAAGCGGGAGTGATTTAGAAACCTTTGCAAGCATCGATCATTTTGTGTTTGATAAAACAGGAACACTCACAAAAGGTGAGTTTATAGTTACAAAAGTTTTTGCTGATGATAAAGATCTGATATTAAAACTTGCAAGTCATGCAGAATCTAGATCGAATCATCCAATTGCTCTATCTATAATGAGAGCTTATAAAGAATCGATCATTGAAAAAGATATAAAAGATTTTGAAGAGGTTTTCGGACAAGGTATCAAAGTTACTTATCAAAATAAAATTTGTTTAGTAGGTAATGATAAATTGTTAAAAGCTCATCAAATAGACTTTGAAATGCCACATATAAAACATACTGTGATACATGTTGCTTATGACAAAACATATATCGGATATATAGTTTTAGAAGATGAGTTAAAGATATCTGCAAAAGAAACGATTACAACATTAAAAGAACTTAACAAATCAGTATCAATGATCACAGGAGATCATAAGTTTATAGCACTTGATATTGCTAAAAAGCTGGGTATCAATAACGTTTATTATGAACAACTACCACATGAGAAAAAAGATCTGATTGAGAAACTTAAATTAACTCATAAAACTGCTTTTGTAGGAGACGGTATTAACGATGCACCGGTATTAATAAGTGCTGATCTTGGTATATCTATGGGCTCACTTGGAAGTGATTTAGCTGTAGAGGCATCAGATGCAGTCATTATGAATGATGAGCCGATACAAGTCATTGAAGCTATGAATATATCTAAAAAGACAAAAAAAGTAGTCATTGAAAATATCATATTAGCTGCAGGAACTAAATTTATTGTCCTCATATTAGGAGCTTTTGGGTTTGCTAATATGTGGTTAGCGATATTTGCAGATGTAGGTATTTCCCTTATTGCAGTCATTCATGCAATGAGCATTTTAAAAAACAAAAGAGTCAGTTAACTATCATTAACTTTTTATGAGTTATCAAGTATAATAAGTTTAGGTGATATTTTGGAAATAAAACTTGATCAAGTTAAAGGTGTTGGGCCAAAAACTTTATATGCATTAAGACAAAAAAAGATTTGGTCTACATATGACCTTGTTTTAAACTATCCCAAATCATATCAAGACTTTTCAATTGACCAAGTCAATCATCTAAAACACAAAGACAAAATTACTGTATCTGGGAAAATAACGTCACCGATTAAAAGTAATCCATATGCAAAAACACATGTATCAACATTTTTTATGGAACTATTGGGAGAACAAATTGAAGTGGTTGCGTTTAATAGACCTTATTTATCAAAACAATTTGTTTTAAATGATGAAGTGGTTGTTCAAGGTACTTATCAATTATACAAGCACCAAATTATTGCACAAAATGTCATAAAAAAAGAAAATAATATTGAGATTAAACCTATCTACAACATAGAATCCATACATGATAAAACGATCACAAATATCATAACAACTATATTTGATGAAAAACAAGTTCAAATCTATGAAACGATACCTTTAAAATTTTTAGATAAGTATCATCTACCAAAACGAATAGATGCGTTTAGAATGCTTCACTTACCAAAAACATTTGATGATATCAAACAAGCTAAAAGACGCTTTAAATATGAAGAAGCATTTTATCTTCAGTTAAAATTAATCACAGAACTTAAAAAAAATCAAACACCAAGAAAGCCTATAGATTATGATATTAGTACAATTAAGGCTTTTATAAGTCAACTACCATATGAACTCACTCATGATCAAAAAAAAGCTGTTAACGACATCTATAGGGACTATAAGAAGGATTATGCACATTATAGACTTATACAAGGTGATGTAGGATCAGGTAAAACGTTAGTTTCACTACTAGCAACACTGCCCATGTTACAATCTAGGAAACAAATTGCTATCATGGCACCTACAGAATTACTAGCAACACAACATTATCAATATTTTAAATCACATTTAAAACATACAAAAATTGCACTTTTAACGAGCAAAACTAAACAAAAAGATGAACTGAAAAAAGCAATCAAAGAGCATGAATATAGTATCATCATCGGTACGCATGCATTAATAGAAACAGATGTTACATTCGATCAATTAGGATTAATTATTATCGATGAGCAACATAAGTTTGGTGTAGATACTAGACATAAACTGATTGAAAAATCTACATGTAAAGATGTTCTCTTTTTAACAGCAACACCAATTCCAAGAACACTTGCGATGGTCGCGTTTGGTGAGTCAAATGTTTCTATTATCAAAGAAAAACCTAGTTTAAGAAAAAAAGTAGAGACACATTATTTACTTAAAAGAGATATCTCTGTTTTATATAATGCAATCGATCAAAAAATAAAAAACAAAGAACATGTCTTTGTTGTTGTACCGGCAATATCATCTGACAAAGTCGATGATAATATAGAAACTGTCAAGCAAGAACTTATCATGAATTTTAAATGTCCAATTTTTATACTTCATGGTAAACAATCTAGTGATGAACAAAGTGAGCAAATGGAATCATTCATGTATACGCCAGGAAGCATTCTACTTTCAACAACAATGATTGAAGTTGGGCTAGATATCCCGACAGCAACTTTAATTGCAATATATGCTGCAGAACATTTTGGCTTAAGTCAACTTCATCAATTAAGAGGTAGAGTTGGAAGGTCTCATTTGGCATCACAATGTTTTGTTATCTCTGAAAAAGATGATATTGAAAGATTAGATATGTTAACGAAAACGGATGATGGATTTAAGTTATCAGAATATGATTTAATCGAAAGAGGACCTGGTGATTTTTTAGGCCAAGAGCAAAGCGGATATTTAAATTTTAATTTTCTTGATTTATTAAATGATTATCCAATTTTAGTTGAAGCTGCAAAAAATGTCTCATGGTTGCTTCAACAAAAAGACTTTTATACCAATCCAAATTATAAATATTTACAAAGACACATCAAAAATACACTGAAAATATGATATAATAAAACATACGAAAGAAGGGATATTTATGATACGCATAGCAGTAGATGGTATGGGTGGAGATTTCGCTCCAGAACCGATTGTAAAAGGTACATTAAAAGCATTAGAAAAATTTGAAAATATAGAAATAATACTTTTCGGTGATGAACAAAAGATGGCTCCATTTTTAAAAAATCATCCAAGATTAAAAGTTGTTCACACACCTTTCTTTTTATCCATGGGAGAAAAAGATCCGATTAAACAATATAGAACAAATAAAGAGCTATCAATGTTTAAAGCACTTCAAGCTTTAAAAGATCAAGAAGCTGATGCAGTAGTTAGTGCAGGACCTACTCAAGCACTAGTTGTTGGTGGCCATTTTATCGTAAGAAGAATGCCAGTAATGAAAAGAATTGCAATTGCACCAATCATTCCTTCATATGATCAAAGAGGAAGAATATTATTAGATTCTGGCGCAAACGTAGATTTCAAACCTGAACATTTAAGAGATTTCGCTATTTTTGCTTCAGTAGTTGCTGAAAAAGTTTTAAAAAGAGATAACCCTTCAGTAGCACTTATTAATATTGGTACTGAAGAAGGCAAAGGTAGAGAATTAGATGTTGAAACATTTAAGTTATTAAAAGCTGATCCAAATATTAATTTTTATGGCAATTTAGAACCAAAAGAAGTTTTCACTACTGAAGCAGATGTTTTATTATCAGATGGATTTACTGGTAACATTGTCATGAAATCTATGGAAGGTACTGCCAAAGGCTTAGGCATGGTTTTAAAAAGAGAAATCAAGTCTTCTTTATTAGGTAAAATCGGCGCATTGTTTATGAAAAAATCATTATCTAATTTTAAAAAATCTTTAGACGCATCTGAGATAGGTGGCGCATTACTTATGGGATTAAACGGTGTAGTTATCAAAGCACACGGATCATCTAATGATTATGCTTTTTTCAACGGTATAAGACAAGCAAAAGAAATGGTCGAAGCAGATGTTATTAACAAAGTGTCTGAAGCACTAGAGAAAAAGGAAGAGGAAACTAAATGAAAGATTTACTTAAAAAGTTAAATCTTTTATATAAGGATGAATCTCTTTATGTTAGAGCATTAACACATGCATCATATGCTTATGAGAACCAAACAGAAAACAACGAGAAATTAGAGTTTTTAGGTGATGCTGTTATAGAACTTCTAACAAGCGATTATCTTTATCAAAAAGATTTAGCAGATGAAGGAGAACTTACCAAACGACGCGCACAAGCAGTTTGTGAGGAAGCACTTGTCATATTTGCAGAAAAGATAAATTTAAAGGATTATCTATTTTTGGGTAAAGGTGAACAGCTAAGAGGACCAAATCCAGCAATGATTGCTGATGCATTTGAATCTTTATTTGGTGCTGTATATCTTGACTTAGGGTTTAAACAAGCCCAAAAATTATTTGAAAGAATTATGATTCCACATTTAAATCTTGTTTGGGGAATAAAAGATTATAAATCCGCACTCCAAGAATATATTCAAAGTGGAGATAAAAGAAACATTAGTTATCAAATTATTAAAGAAGTAGGACCATCCCATAACAAGGTATTTGAGGCTGCAGTTAAATTAGATAATCATATCACATTAGGGGTTGGAACGGGAAAATCAAAAAAAGAAGCTGAACAAAATGCTGCACATGACGCATTAAAGAAGGGTAATTATGATTTTAAAGAGATTATATGAGGAATATGATTTTTCTATAGAAAGAATATTACTAAAAGAATATCGAAAACTTTCTTTAAGCATGCAAGAATTAACCGTGTTAATTGCACTTTTTTCAATTTATAAGAAAAGAAAGACATTTTCAACACTTGCAATTTCTAGACGTGTAGAATATCATTCAAATGAAATTGGCGAAATTGTTGAATCTTTATTAGATAAAGGTTTTTTAACGATTTCTCTAGATTTTAAAGATCAAAAAGAAAGAGAAGTTTTTGATCTAACACCAACATTCGATAAGATAGAAAATTTATATATCGAAGAAGAAGCAGAAAAACAAAAACAAATCATTGAAAATGATGTAAGTCAAGTTATCTTAAAATTTGAACAAGGATTAGGCAGACCATTAAAATCTTATGAATTAGAAAATATTAGAAAATGGTTTGAAGAAAAAACATATACCTATGATCAAATATTAAAAGCTATCGATCAAGCTGAAGAAAAAGTAAGTATAAAATATGTTGAACGCATATTAACTCAAGAGCCGATTAAAAAAATTGAGATTGATCAAGATGTTGAACAAGCACTTGATGAAATATTTAAGAGTATCAAATGAAACATGCTGCATTCATTTTAGAAACGCTTGATCAAATGTTTCCTAATGCAACCGTTGAACTTGACCATAAAAATGTATTTGAGTTATTAGTAGCAGTTGTTTTGAGTGCACAAACAACAGATGTTGCAGTCAATAAAATAACACCAAATTTATTTAAAAAATATCCTACACCAGAACTTTTAGCACAAGGTGACTTAAAGGACATTGAAAATCTTATAAAAACGATTGGTCTTTATCGCAATAAAGCAAAAAATATAAAAGCTTTGTCTAAAGAGTTGGTTGAAACTTATCAAGGTGAAGTACCATCAGAAAGAAATGCACTAGAATCTCTTCCGGGAGTTGGAAGAAAAACCGCAAATGTTGTGTTATCTAATGCTTTTAATATTCCGGCTTTAGCAGTTGATACACATGTTGCTAGAGTTTCAGTAAGACTTGGATTTGCTAAAGAGGGGGACTCGGTTTTAGTTATAGAACAAAAATTAATGAGAAAAATACCAAAAGAAAATTGGCAACAAGCCCACCATCAGTTTATATTTTTTGGTAGATATCATTGCTTAGCTAGAAACCCTAAATGTAGTAGTTGTCCCTTATTTGATATATGTAAATATAAGGAGAAAACAATGCACTTATAAAAGTGAGTTGATACACAGCTCATTTTTTTATGGATTTTTTCAAATCTATAACAAATCCATTTTCATGGATTAGCTATAATAGATTTATAATAAATTTAGGAGGGGTGTATGTACATCAACATGATGGAACTAAAAAATTTAGTTCACAAGAGACAATCCGGCAAAAAGTATGTCGGATTACCATTCGGCTCAGCAGTAAAATATAAAAGAAAGGAGAAAAATCTAACACTAGAAGAAGCTTGTGAAGGTATTTGTAGTTTATCTTATTTATCTAAGGTAGAAAATAACAACATAAGTGCTAGTGAAGAATTCATTGAGAAGTTTAAGAAAAAGTTTGACATGAAAGATGCCTATGATTATGATAAAGATAGTTTTAAAATACATATTGATCAAATCATAGAAGCTTGCTTAAAAGACAAGAAAATAGATCATAATATAGTTATATATTATGATGATAGACTTGATTATCAATCCTTATTAGTTGATTTTGCTTACAATGTTTTAGACAAAAACTATGAACAAGCACAAACAGCTTATAAGAATCTATCTGAATTAATATATTCGATGCCACAAGAACCATTTATGGTAACAATGATTTTAATAAATCATATCTTATATTACGAAATGAGATATACAGATGGATTAGAATTGCTAAGTATGGTAGAGAGACAACAACCATATTCGAATGAGATTTCATTACTTATTCAAAAATGGAAGTTGTTACATGGTTTTAAAATAAATAACCCATTACTTGTATCAAATCTATATCAACCATATGAAAAAATACTCATAAAAAAACAATTGTTTGAACAAGTGAAAATTACCCATATGGAACATCTTTTATATAAAGCAAGATTTAGTTCTATAGAACAAATGAAAAATGAAATATCTGGTATCAATAACATTGATGAAGCAGATAAAGAGTATTTAATGTCTGTTTGTCACTATCATCGTGGAAACTATGATAAAACGTTATCGATTACTTCGAAATATGCTGAGCAATCACAAAAATGGATGGCAATTCATTTAATATCATTAGATCATTTGAAAGAAGAGAAAAGAATTTTTGATGCAATTGAAAAAGAAGTGATTAATAAAAATCCACTTTGCAAATTGTTAAAAAAACATTTAATGTTGAAGTACAAAGGCACTCAAGAAGAGATTGTAAATTACATCAAACAAGATATTCTGATACAAGATTTATGCACTGAAGATTATGATATTTTAATCTATCTTATGAAAGATTGTGAGAGATTACTCACTAAATTTCATTTTTATAAAGATGCAGTATCAGTGTATCGTCATTTTTTAAGTAAACTATATAAAATATCATTTACTTAAGAGTTTTTTAAGAAATAAGATGGAAACATCTTATTTTTTTGCCTTATTCAAGCCATATACTATTGACTTAATATTATATATCATATATACTAAATTAGGCTAAGGAGGGATGGTCATGCGCACAATAAAACTATTTAAATTAGCTAAAGGGTTCCTGTTTTTATTTGTAATTGCTGCATTATTAACAACAATTCATCAATATACATATTCAAATGTACCTTTATTTACACAGTATTTAATTAAAACTTTATTAGACACACCAGGTATAGCAGATGGTAATGTGAGTGTGGGCGAAGTTAACCTACCTTCTTTTGTTGTAACTTTTTTTAGACAAGATACAGAAGTCTTAAACATAATCTTAAGAATTGCAGCAGCCTTATTGATTTTACAAGTGTTTAGATTTTCGTTAAGATTCTTTGAGATGTGGATCAAAGGTGCCCTATTAGAGAAAATGGCTGAGAAGATGAGAATCGGATTATATGGCCATATTCAAGATCTTGATTATGAGTTTCATAACAATGCTGATACTGGAGATTTAATTCAAAGATGTACAACGGATGTAGAGACTACAACGACGTTTTTAACAACAAGAATGCTTGATTTTATATATCTGATTGTGACTCTTATTTTTGGAGCATATCAGTTATTTTATATTAATCCAACGATGGTTTGGATCTCATTATCTTTAATACCACTTGTAGCAACTTCATCAATTATTTACTTTGTTAAGATTGATAAAATCTTCCAAAGCATTGAAGAAACCGAATCATCGATGATGACGGTTGTTCAAGAAAATTTATCTGGATCAAGAGTCGTTAGAGCATTTGCTAATGAAGCATTTGAAATTACTAAAATGGAAACAAAAAATAGAGAATATGCTGATGCTCTTAAAAAAGCAAGTAGTATAGTAGCAATTTACTGGGGAAGCATGGATTTTATTAGTATTACTCAATATTTAGTTATTATTGCAGTTGGTGTATTTGCAGTTAAAAATCAAACTATGGATGCTGCAGGTGTTGTTGCATCATTAGCTCTTGTTGGGATGCTTATTTGGCCGATTAGAGGTTTAGGTCGAATTATTAGTGATTATGGTAAAGCATTAGTTGCATCAGATCGTATCTATCATATTTTAGAAAGACCAAGCGAGTACTTAAAAGATGGTACACAACAACCTACTATTAGAGGTAATATAGAATTTAAAAATGTATCATTTAGATTCCCAGATACACAAGAACATTTATTAAAAGATGTTAATTTTAAAATAAAAGCAGGTCAAACGGTGGCAATCATTGGTAGAACAGGTAGTGGGAAATCTACGATTATTAATATTTTAATGCGTATGCATGAATATCAAAGTGGTGAGATTTTAATGGATCAAGTACCGTTAAATGATATTAAGAAAAAATATATTAGAAGTCAAATTGGTGTCGTTTTACAAGATCCATTCTTATATTCAAAAACTGTTTACGAAAATATTGCAATTGCACATAAAGATGCAGTTAGAGATCGTGTATTAAAAGCTGCAGAAATTGCAGCGTTAGAAAAAGATATAAGAACCTTTAAAAAAGGCTATGAAACAATTGTTGGTGAAAAAGGAACTACATTATCAGGTGGACAAAAACAAAGAGTTGCGATTGCTCGTGTCTTAGTGCAAGATAAACCTATTTTAATTTTTGATGATGCTTTAAGTGCAGTAGATACTCAAACTGATATCATGATTAGACAGGCGTTACTTGCAAAACAACACAAGCAAACAACGATTATCATTACACACCGTATCACAACTGCTAAAGAAGCAGATCAAATTATTGTTTTAGATAAAGGTTCTATTGAAGCTATTGGTACCCATGAACAGTTAAGTCAACAAGATGGACTTTATAAGAAACTATGGGATATTCAAGGCAAATTAGAAAAAGAATTCGAAAAGACATTGAAGGTAGGTGACGACGATGCATCATGAAGATGACAATGATGTTCAGTATAAGGTTCAGCTATCAACATGGAAAAAAATTATAGGTATCGTATTTCAATCTAAAAAACGTATATTTTTACTTATTTTCTTTTCAAGTTTTGTGGCGATGCTAGATGCACTGATTCCACTGATTAATAGATATGCCATTGATGTTTTCTTTGTAGAAGGCGACTATTCAACTTGGCCATATTTTGTGGCAGTTAATTTATTTGTCGCAGCAGGGTTTGGTATATCAGTATGGGGATTCATCCGTCAAGCTGGAATGATTGAAGCAGAAACAAGTTATGAGTTAAGAAGACAAGCGTTTAAAAACTTACAAAAATTGTCTTATAGTTATTTTGATCAAACACCTCAAGGGTGGATCATGGCTAGAATGACATCAGATGCAAGACGATTATCACTAATTATTTCTTGGGGTTTAGTTGATTTTGTTTGGGCTGGTTTATCGATGTTATTTATTATGATTGTTTTATATATCACATTTTTTAAATTAGCAGTCATCGTAACATTAGTTGTGCCAGTCATGTTTGTTGTCGCATACTTTTTTAGAAAACTCATTTTAAAACAACATCGTATTGCTAGAAAACATAATTCTCAGTTAACAGCACAATATAACGAAGGTTTCTTAGGTGCTAAAACAACAAAAAGTTTAAGTATTGAAGGACAAAATTTTGATGAGTTTGCATATACAGCACATCAACTTAAAACAGCCAGTATTAAAGCAGTTATTTCATCTGCTGTATTTTCTTCAATATTATTAGTATTAGCATATATTGCAGTAGGTACAACGATGTATCAGGGTTCTATATATGTATTAGAATTTATTATTACTGTTGGTACACTACAAATGTTTATTGCATATGCAGTCAATTTCTTTGAACCAATCATGGCGATATCAAGAATATTATCTGATTTTCAAAATGCACAAGCTTCAGCTGAGCGTATTGTAGGTCTTATTGAAACACCATCTGATTTAGTTGATTCTAGAGAAGTTGAAGCTGTTTATGGAACTTTATTTGAAGACAAGCTTGAAAACTGGGAAGAGCTAGAAGGTGAAGTTGAATTTAGGGATGTTACATTTTACTATTTAGAAAATGAAATCATCTTAGAAAATTTCAACTTAAAAGTCAAACCAGGAACGAGTGTTGCATTAGTCGGACATACAGGATCAGGAAAGACTACTTTAGTAAACTTGTTATCAAGATTTTATGAACCAAAACAAGGTCAAATTTTAATTGATAATAAGGATTATAAAGAAAGAAGCATTCACTGGCTACATAAACGTTTAGGATATGTATTACAATCTCCACATTTATTTAGTACAACAGTATTAGAAAACATTAGATATGGAAGACTTACTGCAACCGATGAAGAGGTTAAGTACGCTGCTAAAGTTGTAGGTGTTGATGATTTTGTTAAACATTTAGATAAAGGCTATGATACGTTTGTTGGAGAAGGCGGGAATTTATTATCTGTTGGACAAAAACAACTCATTTCATTTGCTAGAGCTGTGTTAGCAGATCCTAAGATTTTAATTTTAGATGAAGCTACATCTTCTATTGATTCTGAATCTGAATTAGTTATTCAACAAGCAACAGATACCCTTTTAAAAGGCAGAACAAGCTTTATTGTAGCTCATAGATTATCAACGATTATTAAAAGTGATTTAATCGTTATGCTTGAGATGGGCAAGATTATTGAAATGGGTACACATGATGAGTTGATTGCAAAACGAGGTAAGTATTATGAACTCTATCGTAATCAATTTTTCAAGGAAAATGAAGATAGATTTAATTTAGATACATAAAAAAGTAAAAAGACATCAAAATCTCTATCATGATATAGAGGTGATAAGATGTCTTTTTTATTTTCATGTTTTAAATTGATTATCTGTTTGTTTAATATACAGTGGAGTGATACAACAGTCGATGTGCCACTAGGTGCAGATATAGATGTGTATAAAGACATACCTCAAGCAATCCTATATGAAGATAATGTGATTGTAGAAGATGCTATACCTACGTACAAAAAAACAGGTGTTAATAGGACATTTTTATCTGTTGTTAATACGAATTATGTTAAAGCATATAAGATATATTTTGAAGTTTATTTTGATGAATATGAGATAAAATCTGTAGCTCAGATCACATTTAATGTTATTGATGATGTCAATCCTATAATGACATATGTACCGACATTTGAGATTCAAATAGGGCAATCACTACCGGATTTTAGAAAGAACTTAATCTATAGTGATAACTATGATGAGCAAGAGTTATTATTAATTGATGTTGATGATTCAAAAATTATTAAAGACAAAATTGGAAGATTTCCAATCACATATACGATATGGGACACTTCAATGAACAATCAATCTTATGATACATATATTGATATTGTTGATCATATTGCGCCTGTGATAGAATTAGATTTTCCAATTATATTTCAAGTTAATCAAGCGTTTTATTATGATTCATATATAGAAGTAAATGATAATTATGATCAAATGGTAGATATTGTTATTAACGATGAATCAGTTGATTATCATAGGGTTGGGACTTATCAAGTATCTGTTAGTGCAACTGACTCATCAAAAAATGAAAGCAGCAAAACATTTTATATAACCATAGTAGATCAAGTACCACCTGATATTTTTTTATCATCTTATCCAAAACCGATTGAAGTTAATCAAGAACTTAGTGAAGAGATATTAAAAAGCTATATCTTAAGTGTAGATGATAATTACGATCAACTTTCTATAGATGATGTTGTTATAACGCATGATATAGATGTTTATAGAGTTGGTTCATATAAAATTTACTATCAAATCAAAGATCTTTCAAACAATGAGAAAAATATGACATTAAATGTCGATGTTGTTGACTTGATTAAGCCTAATATTGATATCATCACACCTTTTGTTTTTGAAGTTTTTAGTGAACCTAAAAGCTTATTAAGCCATATTGAGGTCAGTGATAATTATTGTGCTATTGATGCTATAAAAACGACCATCAATACATCATATAACTTAGATGTTGTTGGTACATATGATATCATTATTGAAGCTACTGATGCATACAAAAATAAAACTACTTATCAAGGCTTTATAGAAGTCATAGATAGCATACCTCCAGAAATCATAGAATTAACTGATATCATCATTACTGATTTTAAAGAAAAAGATCTTTCTATATATTTTAAAGCAATTGATCAATATGATATGACAGAATTAGATATTATAGTTGATGATGTACTTGTTGATTATAACAAAATAGGAAGTTATGACATATTTATAGAAGCAAGTGATTCATCTTTAAATAAAACAATGATTAAATCCATTGTTTTAATTATTGATATAACAGCGCCAAATTTAATTTTAACGTCTAAGGAAGTTTATTTTAATGTCAAAAGTAAGATGATTGATTTAGAGGATTATGTTTTAGAACTATCAGATAATTATGATGAGTTAAACAAGGATGATTTAATCATATCATCAACTATAGATATGGATGTTCCAGGGAGTTATGAAGTCATCTATTCGTTAAAAGATAGCTCTTTAAATGAAACAAAAGAAACTTTAAAAGTTGTGATTAGTGATTATGAAAAACCATATATTTATGCAGATCCGATCTACATAAAAATGTATGATTCTATTGATTATTTAAAAGATTTAACAGTCACTGATAATGTAGGTGTTAAAAACATCTATTATCAACCATCAATCATTGATTCATCAAAGCCTGGAGTCTATGAGGTTACATATATTGTTATGGATTTAAGTGGCAATACAAGTGAATTTATAAGAACAATCTATATTAACGAAATAGAGAAAAATCATGACATAACGTCTTTCATACCACTTGTCATCATCACCATTTTCTCAATTTCAATCATATATGTCTTATATAAAAAATTATAGTTTATATCTTTTGACTTTAAACTTTATTTAAACTATAATATGAACGTATTTAAGATATTTTATAATAAAAAGGAGTGTCAAAATATGGCTGACGTATTATTAGTTTACTGGAGTGGTACAGGTAACACTGAAATCATGGCAGAAAAAATTAAAGAAGGACTAGAATCATCAGGTGTATCAGTTGACTATAGATCAGTTGATGCTATAGAAGCTGATGAAGTATCTCAATTTGATAAAATTGTATTTGGATGCCCATCAATGGGTGTTGAAACATTAGAAGAAGATGAATTTGAACCATTCTTCGAAGCAGTTGAAGGTTCATTATCAGGTAAAAAAGTAGCTTTATTCGGTTCATACGGATGGGGCGAAGGTGAATGGATGGATGCATGGGAAGACCGTGTTAAAGATGCTGGTGCAGAACTTTTTGAATCAGGATTAAAAATCAATTCAACACCAAGTAGTGAAGAAGAAGATGAATGTGTTGAATTTGGTCAATCATTTTCTAAATTCTAATTAAACATAAAAAATGCTGATTATAGCATTTTTTTTATAAGTGTAACAAAAGAACGGCCAAAACCATGTATAATATAGACAGGTGAATCTTATGATTGGAGTATTGTATATCCAAAGTTCATATTCGATGTTAAAAAATACCATACCCTTACCAGTTTTAGTTGAAAAAGCTAAACAAGGTGGATATGATTTTTTAGCATTATCTGATGAACAACTCCATGGAATGATTCATTTTTTTAATTTAGCAACAAAACATCAAATTAAACCTATACTAGGTATCCAGGTCATAGTAAAATATCAAGAGACGTCATCTGATTTTTTAATTTATGTTAAAGATCAAAAAGGATATGAAAATTTATTAAATATAAGTTTACTAAAAAGTCAAAATGAGTTAACTTATGACGATCTTATAAAGCATCAAGAAGGATTAATTTTTGTAACATCCAAAAATTCAATCATTAATCAAAGCATATTAAAAAAAGATAATGAACAAGCAATGAGCATTGCTATTGAGTTCAAACAAAAATTTTCTCATTTCTATTTAGGTCTTTCACTAGATTCATTTGATGATGAAGTGATCTTAGGTCCTAAACTAAATGAGTTATCAAAACAATTAGATGTCAAACTTTTACCAATTCATCAAACTTCTTATCTGGAAGATGCTGATAAAGAGGTTTACGAAGCTCTTATTAAAATTGATAATGATCAGCATGAAATGCAAGAAGATGAACATTTTCATTTTATGGACAAAGACGATTTAGTCAAACATTTTGCGGATTATCCATCTGTGTTTCATAATTTAGATGAAATGGTTAACTCTGTTCAATTTATTTGGGAAAAACCAACATTTGATATGCCTACATATGATATTAAAGGTGCATCTTCAAAGGCATTTTTAAAATCTTTAGCAATTAAAGGGTTGAAAAAACGATTAGAACATACACAAAAAGATCATAAGATTTATCAAGAGCGTCTAGTCTATGAATTAGATGTGATACATAAAATGGGTTTTGATCATTATTTTTTGATTGTATTTGATTTTGTAAGATATGCAAAAACACATGATATTTTAGTTGGACCTGGTAGAGGTTCAGCAGCAGGATCATTAGTTTCTTATTGTTTAGGTATTACAGATGTAGATCCTATAGCATATGATTTATTATTTGAAAGATTTTTAAATCCAGAACGTATCACTATGCCTGATATCGATCTTGATTTTCCTGATAATAAAAGAGATGAAGTCATTAGTTATGTGCAAAACAAATATGGAAAAAACCATATGATTTCTATTGTAACTTTTGGTACTTTTGCACTTAGATCATCAATAAGAGATATTGCAAGAGTTATGAAAATAGATTTACAAAGAGTCAATGCAATTATAAAAAGAGTCTTAAATGACCAAGTAGATACTAAAGATGAAGAGACGGTAAGACTTTTAAAGGTTGCTAAAAAAATAGAAGGCTTGCCACGACATACCGGAACACATGCAGCTGGTATGATCTTGGCTAAACAAGATTTATCTCAATATATTCCACTTCAACAAATGGCAAATGGATTTTATCAATCTCAATTTGAAGCTAGCGACTTAGAGTCTTTAGGACTACTTAAAATAGATTTTCTAGGAATCAGAAATTTACAAATCATACATGATGTTGTTAATCTTGTTCAAGAAAATCAACCACAATTTAAATTAAACGATATATCTTTAGATGATAAAAAATCTTATGAGCTACTAAGCCATGCCCAAACACAAGGCGTTTTTCAACTTGAATCAAATGGTATGAAAAATGTTTTAAGAAAATTAAAACCTAGAAATTTCGAAGATATTGTCGCAATCCTTGCGTTGTTTAGACCAGGACCTATGAATCATATTGATGAGTATATTGAAAGAAGAAATGGTAAACCTTTCGAAAATATTCATCCGCACTTAAATGATATATTAAAACCAACATATGGGATAATTATTTATCAAGAACAAATTATGAGAATTGCACATGAGTTTGCTGGGTATACGCTTGCTGAAGCGGATTTACTTAGACGTGGGATATCTAAAAAGAACATCGATATATTGGAAAGTGAACGCATTAGATTTATTCAAAAATGTAGTGAAAAGAATTATCCAAAAGAAACAGCAGAAACGATTTATGATTTGATCGTAAAATTCGCTGATTATGGATTTAATAGAAGTCATAGTGTTGCTTATGCACTAGTTGCCTATCAAATGGCATATCTAAAAGCCAATTATTATGATAAGTTTATGACTGTTTTATTATCAAATGTTATAGGTAATGATCAGACTGTTTATGATTATATCTTAGAGCTAAGAAAAAATAACATTAAGGTTTTAGCTCCAAACATTAATGAATCAACGGATCAGTTTAGACTGATTAACAAGCAAATCATAATGCCTTTAACACAAGTTAAAAGTATTGGAAAGACACAAGTTCAAAAAATTCTTGATGTTAGAGATGAGAAGAAATTTGTTGATTTCCAAGATTTTAAAGCTAGGTTAAAACAAGTGATTAATGATAAAAACATTGAAATGCTCATCCACAGCGGTGCACTAGATTGCTTTGGACTCAATCATCATACGATGATCCAAAATAAAGATGCTAGTCATGCTGGATATGAGATGTATATTTCTGATTTCAAATTAAGGGATTATGATGAATTTAGTTTTATCGATTTAGCTTTATATGAAAAAGAAGCATTAGGATTTAATTTGACATATCATCCATTGCAACGATACGAATCATATATAAAAGAACATAAACTTCAGACAATAGAAGATGTACAAAATGTTTCTTATGCAAGGTTTTTAGGATTTATTATTCAAAAGAAAGTCATAAAAACCAAACAGGGTAAATCTATGGCATTCATTAAAATAGATGATGGCCAACATCAGATTGAAGCGACCCTTTTTACACAAAATTATGTCAAATATCAAGACTTACTTGATGATAAAGTAAAATTGTTTGAAATCAAAGAAAATGATTTTAATGGCAAAAAGACATACATTGTAGAAAAAATGTATACGATTGAGGAGGTATCCTCATGAGATTTGATCATTGGAGTAAAGAAGAAAAACAATTATTAGAATATGATTATCAACAATTATTTGCTGATCAAGTGATTATGCTTAAAAAGATATATCGGTTCAAATCGGATACGTCTTTATTAAATGAAATTCTAGAAAACATATCTACTATTTTATACCGCTTGTTAAATGAACAACATTTAGAATTTGTAGAAGAACTTTTAGAAAGAATGTTTTTATCTGTTTTGCCTTATGATGTTATTATTCATAAACCTAATCGTTTAAATCATTATCGATTTGATCTTTATTTTTATGATGAACATCAAACAATTAGTTATAGAAATATTACAATTTTTTCGTTAGATGATGTTAAGAAATTAATTGAGATGATTTTATTTATTGGTAGAACTTATGATCAATTAACATTATCACATCAAGATGATATAAAAAGCATCAACTCACATCAACTAATTCGTGGGTTTGATCAAGAGTTTATTAAAAATAACTTAAAACAACTACACCAAGTATTTTACATACAGTAAGGGACATTTATGACTAAAAATGATAGATCCAAAATAATAAAATCCATCTATATTGGCCTTTCAGCTAATATCTTACTAACCCTACTTAAATTAGGCTTTGGTATATGGGGTGGTGCACAATCTTTAGTTTCAGATGGGATAAACTCTTTATCTGATATTTTTATGAGTTTGCTGATATTTTTTGTACTTAAAGTATCAACAAAAAAGCCAGATAAAGACCATCCATATGGACATCAAAAATTTGAAGGCTTAGCATATTTTACCATGGGCATTATCTTTTCAATAACCGCGATATATTTAGGATATACAGCAATCACAAGTATGATTGATTATGCAATCTTAGATGATATTATTGATAAACCAAATATTTTAACGCTTTATATTTCTATAATCGCTTTGATTATAAAGATATTTTTAGCATACTTTTATTTTAAACTTAATAAGAAATATAAAAACCCAACATTAAAAGCGGAATACAAAAATCATTTTTATGATATTTTTTCTACGGGTTTAACTGTTTTAGTATTAACATTATCACAAGTCAATCTCATAATATTCGATTATATCGGCTCACTTATTATAAGTTTTTTCATCTTGAGATTAGCAGTTCAAATCATCAAAGAAGCATCTTCATTTTTAGTTGATCAAGCGCCTAGTCAAGAGGAGATAAAAAATGTGGAAGGGTTTATAAAAAGTATTGATGGTGTGCTTACTATTGATGATTTAAGAATAAGAAAACATATGACAGAAAGGTATGTCGATGTTGAAATTGGTGTTTTAGAAAGCCTATCTTTAAAAGAAGCACACGATATTGCAGAGGTTGTTCATCAAAGTGTTGAAAAAAAATATAAAGAAGTCATTCACTGTATGGTTCATGTGAATCCACATAAGTAAGCATTTTGCTTACTTTTTTTTAATGTGTATATTGTATAATATACATAAGCAAGTATAGTTTATTGTGTTATATCATAAATTTTGCTAAAATAGGTCTAAAGATAGTAAAGAGAGGCGGAATGCGTATGCCATCATTTTTAATGATACAGTGGGGGATTATTGGTTTCTTTGTGCTCATCCATTTTATCATAGGATTTCTAAGAGGAACTAGCAAGTCAACATACTTTACCATCGTTAGTTTGATTATGACTGTTGTCACATTATGGATAGTTTCATTACTATCTATTAACATGATTTTATCATCAAGCTCTATGCTAGAATCTTTGATAGGGTTTGTCAACGGGCTTACTGGTGGAGCCATTCCTGATGAAGTCATCACAGCGTTAGCTGAACCAGAAGTTTTGGCTTTAATTGTAGCAATTGGTGATTTAGTGTTAAGAATTATTGCGTTTATTATTTTATATCCAATGATAAAATTTTTCTTAACGCTTATCATATTTAAGCCAATTTGGAAACACGCAGTTTTACCTAAAATATTAAAAAGACAAAATGAAAACGAAGCAATTAAATATCATGAAAAACATGGCGATACTAGAAGATTTGTACCTAAAAAACGACTTAATAAAAATATATTAAGCCGTTTATTTGGCGGTGCAATGGGCTCATTTAGAGGGTTAGTAGTCGCTTTTATTTTTCTTGTGCCTTTATTAGTAATTGCAGGATTTGCATCTGAGATTAATTCAAGCATTAATTTAGATCAAACAAATGAAGTACAAAATCTATCAACAACTCAAGATGTAGCTTTACCAATTCCAAGTGAAGTTCAAGAGATATTAAACAATATCGAAGAAATGAATAATAATGGATTAGGTGCTATCGTAAAAGATATAAAGATTCAAGAAAAATCTCTTGATCGCTATATATTTGATGAAGTGTTTACAGTAAAAGTCAAAACTGATGAAGTAGAAACATCTATTAACTATGGTAATGAGTTAGAACATATTATGGGAATTGCTCAAATAGTTATTGAAGGCGGATATCTAGAAGATGGGTTTAAAATTGAAAATATTTCATCAACAGATGCTGATAATCTAGAGTCTGTTTTTAATCATATTGGCCAAAGCGATTTATTAGCGTTTATGATTCCTGCTGCTGTAAGATATGGTGTTAATAATTTAGAATCATTAGCTCCAGAATATTTTCAGAACATGGATATAAACCAAAGAACTGCATCACTTCAAGCCTTAGATAATTTTTACGACATTTTATGGGATGAAGAGTTTAATCGTATGTTTGATGTTGCAGATGCAGCTTTAACATTTGCCACAGTAGGTGAATGGATGACATATATGGATCAACCTGAACTGCTTGCTGAATTAACACCTGAAGAAGGCGTTCTTTTGGCAAACATCGTTAGAGCATTTGGCGATTTAGAGGTGTTAACACTTCTTAATGTTGCTATTGATTATGCGACAACATTAGATGAAGTTCAACAAGAAATAGCTTGGTTAGCTCCAGAAGATGTAGAACCTTACTTACAAGATAGATTTGCATTTATATTAGATGATCCAGATTTCTTTATTGGTGATGAAGGTGAAATTTCTAGAATTGCTCAAATTATAGAAACTGTTTTTTCTGATGAATTTGGTGATCAAAATTTATCAACTCTAATTAATTCATTTGGTGATCCTGAAGCATTGATCAACAATCAAAATCCTGAGTGGGTCGGATCAATCTTAGAGGATTTAGTTGAAGTTAAACTTATTGTAGAATCTTTACCAGTTGGTGTTGATTATGCGTTTTATGCGCAATTAAAGGATTCTATGACTGAAGAGTTAGCAGATCAAATTGCAGCCGAACTTGAACAAATCTCATGGGAAGATGAAATTATTAATGTTGGAGATATTTATAAAGAAGCCTTAAAATTAGGTGTTGGTGCAATTTTTGGCGAAAATCCTGATTATTACACATTCATAGATGATGTAGCAGTAAACCACATGGATTCGCTTAGACAAATAGTTGAATATGTTTTTGAAGGTAGTCAAGTTGTCAATACAGCATTAGAAATTGCAAGTCCAACTATTGTTGAAACAATGGTTACTGATATTGAACTACAAGAAGTCATCAAAAATATTTTAATTAGCGATGATACAAGTGGCGTTGTAGATTTTAATTTTGGACAAGAAATAAATAATTTATTAACGATCGTTGAATCTGTTTATGAATTTAGTACATTTACTGAACTTAATAGTTTATCAGGACTTGAGACAGATCAACAAATTGAACTTATTTCTCAGTTTAGCTCACTAGATGCTACACAATATGCTACTTTAAGAACTGCTATCAATGATCTTCAAGTACTTACTAGAGCTGATGAAAGAGCACTTAATTTTATTCAATCAAAAGTAACTTCACCTTATATATTTATTCCAGATAGCATTGCATTAAATCAAGAAGTTGTGTCAGTGATAGATTTAGCATATGAAGTTTCTAAATATTTAGATGAACAAGCACCACTTTATATGTACAATCAAGATATAGATTTAACAGGATTATTTGAAGATCCTGATTTTAGAGCGTTCTTCATGAATTCAACTGAAAATCTACATTCAAATTTACTATTAATCAATGTAGCAAACAATGTTAAAAATATCATTGAAACAGGAGCTCTAAGTGCTTATACAACTCTACCTGATGCATTCTTAACTGCTGATATTGATTCAGAGTTATGGAAAGATGAAGCAAGCCAAATGATGGAAGCCATCTTTGATCTTGTCATAGCTGCTGGTCAAACAGAAGCATTAGAACTATCTTATGTAGGTATTATGGGCGTTGTAGGAGATACTTCGAAAATACCTTTAGATACGTTTTATCAAATGTCAGAAAATGAAACATTCTTAGAATTATTTGATTCTAACATTATACATAAAATAATATCAGATGCATTGTCAAATCCAGAATCTCAACAAGTAATTGTTAATGCAGTGAATCAAGCACAAACGATTTTTGTTGCACCAAGTGATTTCTTTGTTGCTGATCCAGCATTAATGGATGGGGATTTAATTAAACCTGAAGAATTTGAAAATATCATTATTGCAGCACATACACTTGGATTTACTGATATTGCATCATTTAGTACATTAGGTATTGAAACATTTACAAGTTTACTAGATAGAAATATAGATAGCGAAACGGGAGAAGATGATTTTGACCGTGTTTTTGGTGCAAATTATATTTATGCTATCTTAGATAAAGTATTAAAACAAGAATCATTAGGTGATTTTGTTGGTTCAACTTTAGGAAGTGCATTAGGAATAACTGTTGAAGACTTTGACACAACACCATCAACTGCAATGCTCGCAAGTGACACGAATGTTTATGAGCCAGTTGAAATAGGAAAAGTACCTAAAGAAGAGTTTAGACGAATGATTACATCACTTAGTTTGATGGGTGATATAGGAACGATTGGACTAAATACATTTACAGATATGATTGATCCATCATTACCAACAGATGAATTTGATACGTTTATTTCATCTGATTATATTTATACAATTTTAGCTAGACTATTTGCTAATGATGCCTTTGGTAATTATGTCGGTGATGCACTTGCTGGTGCATTTTCTGATGATCCTATCTCATTAGAAATGGCAGTTCCATCAGATGCTCAAGGTACAACTGGTGTTGAAGAAGATTTAATTACAAGATCAGAAATTAAGAAAATGATGACATCTCTTGATATGCTTGATATTGGTGGAGATGTACCAATTTCTGTTGAGACTATTTTAGATATGATAGATTTTAATGTAGATAGTGAAACTGGAGAAGATGATTTCTCAAGATTTATCGATAGTTTATATATTCAAGACAAAGTTTCACAATTATTATTGAGTGAACAAGTGATTAATATGATTGCTAACGAAAGATTTTTAGCAACTGATTTCGTGATGCCTGCATCTAGCGTTATTGAAGTAGATGGCAGAGAACGAATGATTAAGCAAGAAATTTATGATCTATTTGCCGGATTAAAATTAATTGGTATTGGTGATTTAGAAGAAGATCCTGTTACTTTAGAAACTATAACAAGTTTAACTGATCAAGAAGAAGATGACTTATTAGCATCTAGCTACTTATATGTAACACTTGATTTAATGTTAAAATCTGAAGCTTCAATTAATGTTCCTGATGATGCATTAGAAGTATCGGGTGATTATGAAGGATTAATTCAAAAATCTGAAATAAAAGATTTATTGGCTGTATTTGATATCGTTGGTGAAGATAATCCAGAAGATATTGATGTAAATTTAGTAACACTTGCTGATATTCAAGCCATGCTTGATTTAGAATCAAATGTGATAGATCAAATGGTTAGTGATGCGATTGAAGAAAATATCTTAAACGATCATGGCGCATCAAACGTTCCGCTAACAGCGAAAAATACTGAAGGAACTAGAATTTTAAGAGATGAATTAAATAAAATGGTTGAAACATTATTAATTTTAAGTGATAATGATGATCAACGAACACTAACAAGTTTAATGCCAATTGATACTGCTACACTTAATAATGCTACTTTAACAGCTATACACAATGTAGATTCTAGAATTATAGATCGCTTAACATCAGATGCAATTATAGATAGTGGTATATCTATTCACTCATTAGCATATGATGAGAATAGTGAGTTAGATGCATTTGATTCACACAAACTAGATATAAAACGTGGTGAACTTGGTGATATGTTAGCAGCATTAGATATACTTGATATTGATATTAATAATGCAGGTACAATAGATCAAACTAAGTATACACCTAGTAATATAGGCTTGTTATTGGATCTTGAATCACACATTATTTATAGATTGATTTCAGAAAATATTATCAATCAAAGTCTACATACGGATGAATCTTTAGCAGTTAATGGTGATGATAATTATGATCCTGAAGCCATAGGTAGCGATATTAAAGTTATTGAAATGGAAGCTTTAGTTGAAGCGATGACTGTACTAGGTATTATTGATTTAAGTCAAACGATATCAGTAGATACGGTTAGTATTGCACAATTAAAAGAAACACACTATCTTGGTCTAGGTATTGATCCAGATGTTGATGTTTATCAATCAAGAATTATACACAGATTAATATCAGATGCAGTTGTAGATTCTCTTTATACAGGTGATCCACTTCAAGCACCAGATAATGTATTTATGACAGTAGATAACAAAGATTTAAAACCTGCAGAAATTACAGCTCTTATTGAATCTCTAGATGTTATGGGACTAGCTACTTTAGGTGATCCAATCACAGTTGATACATTAACAATTACTCAATTAAAAGGTATTCATTATTTAGGTCTAGGTACTGATCCTGTATTTGATGAACATGAATCACTTATTATTCATCGATTGATATCAGATGCAGTTGTTGACTCTCTTTATAATGGAGATCCACTTCAAGCACCAGATGATGTATTTATGACTTTAGATAATGAAGATTTAAAACCTGCAGAAATTACAGCACTTATTGAATCTCTAGATGTCATGGGATTGACTAAATTATCAGATCCAATTGATGTTGATAACTTAACCTTACAACAACTTGAAGATATTCATTATTTAGGTCTAGGTACTGATCCTGTATTTGATGAACACGAATCACTTATTATTCATCGATTGATATCAGATTCTGTTATAACAACAGTTGATGTTCCTGATGATGCATATATGAACCTTTCTCAAGAAGATGTCAAACCACTAGAAATTAGTGCTTTAATAGAAGCGCTAGATACTATGGGATTAACAAAACTATCAGATCCAATTGATGTGAATGCTTTAACACTAACCACACTTAAAGAGATCCATTACTTAGGTTTAGGTACTGATCCTGTACTAGATGAACACGAATCACTTATTATTCATCGTATGGTTTCAGATTCAGTTGTAGATTCACTATATGCAGGAGATCCATTAAATGCACCTAGTGGAGTCTTTAAGACAATTGATAACGAAGATTTAGAAGAAGATGAAATCAGTGCACTTATAGAAGCAATGGATGAAATGAATATTACATCATTAGGCGCATCATTATCAATCACAAATCCTAATGTAACACAACTGCAAAATCTACATTATCTTGGTTTAGCAGAAGATCCAAACGGTGATACATATGAATCGTTAATCGTTCATAGATTAATATCAGATTCTATTTCATCTGTGTTATCTGTACCAAACGATGCTTATGATTCACCTAGCAATGATGATCTTAAGGTTGATGAAATCAGTGCATTAATAGAAGCTATGAATGTTATGAGTATGGCTTCATTGAGTGCTGGATTTGCATTTACAAATCCAACCACAAGCCAAATTCAAGAATTGAATTACTTAGGTCTAGGTGTTAATCCAAGTGTTGATTTATATGATTCATATACCGTCCATCGTCTATTATCTGATGCTATTGATTCAGTTATCACTGTCCCAGTTGATTCATATATTGTGGGTAGACCAGATGACATAAAAGCAGAAGAAATTGATCACTTAGTAGGTACACTAGACATTTTAGGTATGAGTGATATCACAGAATTCTCTAACATAACAGTTGCAAATCTTTCTGGATTAAGTGCAGCTAGTATAGAATTTATTACTGAAGAAACAAGTGGCGGACCAAACTTAATCGTATATTACTTTATAGATGATATTGTTGATCCAAACGAAACTGTCGGCATGATTGATGCAAATTATGTTATGGATGGACCAACAAGAGTTCGATTAACAAGAGCAGCTTTAGCTGATGCTTTAGAAGCACTTTAATAAAATCTACTAAAAAAGCCCTACTACATCAATTTGTAGTGGGCTTTTTCTTATGGGTAAAACTAAATTTATAGTTTTTCAATCAAATTTAAATAAAAATAAGTTCCATGTATCACATTCTCAACACTAATCTTTTCATCTTCACCATGAATTAATTTCAAATCATCTTTTGTGACATCCATCGGAGAAAACTTATAAACTCTATCGCATATCTCATGATAGTGTCTAGAATCTGAAGTTGCTACCATAAGATAAGGTGTCACAATGACTTCTGGCCAAGTTTTCTTGATTGCTTGTCTAACAATTCCAAATGCTTCATCAATGACGGAAGTAGAAGTAGCCTCTGAAACTTTGATCGCTTCGACCTTGATCTCTTTATTTTTGATAACTTTCTTAACTTTTTTGATAACAGTATCAGATGACTCTCCTGGTCGTAATCTGTAATTAATACCAATAGATGCAGAAGTAGGTAAGACATTAATCGCATCACTTGCTTCAGAAGTTGTAAAGGCTTGAGTTGTTTTAAACATTGATAATAATTCACCACCAGATAATCTAGCAATTAATTTTACAATCGGATTAAATATCCATAGATTTGCGAAAATCATTTTTATTATAAAACTTTTTGAATGGGGTGCTAATGTATCAAATAAAACTTTTACAGATGATGTGAGTTTCATCTTAAAGGTTTGTGTTTTATTTAGTCTTAAGACAGCCTTTGATAGTATGGTAAGTGCAGTTTCTTTTGGTGGCGTTGATGCATGTCCACCTTTAGAATATGCAGTTAATTTAAGATTCATAAATCCTTTTTCAGCAATTCCAATGACCGCAACTTTTTTACTAACACCAGGAAACATATTAGATACGATCGCGCCACCTTCATCTAAAACCATATATGGGTGAATGTCATGCTCTTTAAAGTATTCCACCATTAAATGTTGGGTTTCACCATATATTTCTTCTTCACCAGAAAAAGAAATATACAAATCATTTTTAAACTTTTTGCCGCCAGCTAAACTATATTCTAAGCTTTCCATAATTGCGTTTAAACTGTTTTTAGTATCTAATGTACCTCTACCATAAACGTATTTTTCATCAATGGTTCCGCTAAATGGTTCAAATGTCCACTTGCCATCGACAGGAACAACATCAAAATGTGCCATTAAAACAGTTGGCTCATCGCTACTATCACCTTTAATGTGAAATAAAACACCAGTTCCAATTTCTATGTATGTAGCTTGTTCATTGATTAAAGGATATCTTGATTTTAAATGTTCTTTAAAATCTGAAAAAGCTTTTTTATTTAACTTTTTTGAATCTAGATAAGAAATTGTAGGAATTTGAATTTTTTGTGATAAAGATTCTAGTACACGTAATTGATCAATATCATATTTTTTCTTCATTTCTGGATATAAAACAGGTTTAAAATTGATTGTCTTTATAAGAATAACTAATATGGTGATAACTGCTAATCCAATTAAGCCATATAAAAGGACATCCATTATTTAATCAACCCCTTTTTATATAATACTCTAGCAACAACTAATGAGATAACAACACCAACAGGTACCATAATGCCAACTAATCCACCACTGCCAGGAACTACTAAGAAGAAGATGAGCATAAATATAATAGGGACGATAGCTACTTTAAATCGTTTTGTAATATAGACCACACCGATAGCACCAAATAATGCAGGGATCACATTATCGAATGCAGGTTTTAGTACGTCAGATTCTAATATAGGAGCAAGCGGAATAATTAAGATAATGCCTAATATAATAATTAAGGTTGTTGCAATTGAACTTGATGCAACAGCTATGGTTGCTAAAACGTCACCTTCGTCTGTACCTTTTTCTACACCTAATGCATCTTGTGCATTTAGTGCTGCAGGTACTTTTAAGGAAGTTAAATTACCAGTAACAAATGCTAAATAACTACTTCCAGAACCAAGCATAGGTGTGAATGTGAAAACTTCAATGGTTGTTACTGGCCAAAAAATAACTGCAGTTGCGATAAAACCAGGGAAGAAATTTTTAAATGATGGCCATACTCCTGAAAAGATACTAATAAAAAGTGGAAGAGATACGAAAAGTAGAAGTGCACCTAACATCCAAATTCTACCTTCAAAATGAATTTGATCTTGATATGTTCTTTTCATTTATCTCACCCCCAATAATGCATAGACTAAAGCTAGGCCCATCGATGCAATCATCGATAACGGTAATGCATAATTTTTTAACCAGTCTTGCTTAAATTTTTTCATAAGAATACCAAATATAATAATAAACAATGCACTAGTCACTAACACTAAAATCGCTAATATGGATATATATGTATCGCCTGTGAGTTCATCTGTGACTGGTGCAACAACATAACCAACAAATGCTGAAATCATCCCTAAAAAGAGTGCGTCCATCATGATATTTTTCCAAGTCTCATCTTTTTCCTTGATTTGATCAAATCTTGAACTAATTTTCTTTAAAAATAATGGAACGATAAGCAAAGGCGGTATACAACCTAATGTCATAACCCATAATGCAGTCACGATCATTTCAGGCGTAATTGCTAAACTTCCGATATCTAATCCAAAAACACCTTTGATGACGTTAGTAGCAGCAGGAAGCTCATAAGTGAGTGCGCCAAGAGTACCTAAACGCAGACCTGCAACCATTGGTCCAAACACTTTAGTTAAAATCACTAATCCAAATAAAATTGCCATCGATGGTGCGATTGAAAATATCATTGAAGAAGTAATAGTTTTTCTAATCTGCTCTTTTGTAAAATTAAGTTCTAGAGCTCTTTTTCTAGCTTTTAATAAGAAAACTGTACTTTGTGCAAGCACATATAAAAAGATTATGCCAACGATGAGATATACCCACCAAACATTCAAAAAATCCATTTGTCATCCCTCATTTTCTTAAGTGTGTAATTTAGTTTATTATACATCATTTTCTCATAAACTAGAATAACTATAACAAAAATGCAATGACAAATAAAAATAGAGCATCCTTTATTGGATGCTCTAGAGCTTATTTTTTAGGTACTCTTACTTTTTTTAATTGAGCAAATCTTGGAAGACCATCTTCTAGTTTAGCCTTAGATTCACCTTGGATTAGTGGTAATGCGTAATCAATAAATTCTTGAGTTAAGCCTCTACCATTTGGTTTAATCCATTCTAGTGGAACTTTTTGTTCTTCATTTGCAGCTTTCTTTAATGGGATTAATTTATATTTAATCTTATATGGATTTGATGATACTCTTTCAAATCCAACCATTTTATCAGTTGTTCCTCTAACAGCTGCTTTAACAGCTTTTTGACCTGCTTTAAAAGCTTCTTCAACATCAACTTTTGATGCTAGGTGAGCTGCAGAACGTTGTAATAAACTAAATTCTATAGCTCTAACTTTAACATTAATTCTATTTGATACTTCATTAGCTAATACAGCTGCTGTACCACCTAATTGAGCATGACCAAATGCATCAGTTTTTAACTCTTGTAAAGTCTCTGCGATATATTGACCTTTATCATTTTTAATACCTTCAGAAACAGCAACTAATACTTTACCTTTTTCTTCTAGTACTTTATTAACTTCAACAAAGAATTCTTCAATATCAAATGCAACTTCAGGAAGGTAGATTAAATCTGGACCTTGACCTTTATATGAAGCTAAAGCAGAAGCAGCTGTTAACCAACCAGCGTTTCTTCCCATAACTTCAACAATAGTTATTTGTGGAATATCATAAACTGTAGCATCATGATATAGTTCCATAAATGAAGTTGCAACATATTTTGCTGCACTTGCGAAACCTGGAGAATGATCTGTAACATTTAAGTCATTATCAATAGTCTTAGGAACGCCCATGACATTGCAATCAAAACCAGCTTTTTTAAAGAATTTAGAAATTTTATTACATGTATCCATTGAATCATTTCCACCATTGTAGAAGAAATAACGGATATTATATTTTTTAAAGACTTCTAATAATCTCTTATAATCAGTATCGTCTTTTTTAGGATCTGCTAATTTATATCTAACACTACCAATAGCAGATGAAGGCGTATTCTTTAAACGAATTAATTCTTCAACGTCTTCTTGTTTCATGTCATAAAAATCTTCATTAAGAATACCTTTTACGCCATGAACTGCACCATATACTTCAGTGATGTTATCTTGTTTTAAAGCTTCTAAGAAAACACCAGCTGCACTTGAATTAATAACACTTGTAGGACCACCTGATTGGCCAAGAAGTGCTGCACCTTTTAAATCTTTCATATTTTCATCACCATTTCTTTATATATTTTTCTTTTTAACATATATATTTTAACATAGAAGATAATTAAAGTGAAAAAAAATCGTTTTCATAATTTAACAAAAACTAAGTATACATCGTTTAAAAGATATAACATATATGTTATAATAAATAGTGGTTATGAATTTTCACTTAAGGAGATGCAAAAATATGAAAATCGCAGTTTTGACTTCTGGCGGTGATGCACCAGGTATGAATGCTGGTGTAAGAGCTGTAGTAAGAGCAGGGACAATGTATGGCCATGAAGTTTATGGTATAAAAGATGGCTATAAAGGACTTGTCGATGATGACATGACTTTATTGACACATCAAAGTGTTTCCGGAATGTTAAATAAAGGTGGCACTTTTTTAGGAACATCTAGACTACCTGAGTTTACTGAGCTTAGTGTAAGACAAAAAGCAATGGATAATTTAAAACAAAGAGGTATTGAAGCTTTAATCGTTATTGGTGGCGATGGAACATATCGTGGTGGTATGGAACTTGCTAAAATGGGATTAAAAGTTATTGGTGTCCCTGGTACGATTGATAATGATATTCCAGGTACCGATTATACGATTGGATTTAACACTGCAGTTGAGACGATTGTTGATGCAATTGATAAACTAAGAGATACTTCATCTTCACATCAACGAGTAAGTATTATCGAAGTGATGGGTAGACATAGTGGAGATTTAGCAGTTTATGCTGGTATTTGTGGTGGAGCAGAATTTATCATTACACCAGAAAATCCAATGAACAAAGAAGAAATGATTAAAAAAATAAAGAAGTATAAGAATGAAGGCAGAAGACATGCCATCATTGTGATTACTGAAAAAATATTAGATGTTCATCAACTTGCTGAAGAAATCACTGATAGATCTGGATTTAGTTCTAGAGCCACAGTCTTAGGATATATTCAAAGAGGTGGAGCACCTAGTCCTGATGATCGAATTTTAGCTTCACGCATGGGAACTTATGCAGTAGAATTAATTAATGATGATATATATGGCGTATGTGTGGGTATTAGAGATTCAAGAATGGTACATTTGCCATTCGCTAACATTATTGGTCAAAAACGACCAAAAAATGAACTTTATTCACTTGTGAAGAAAGTTTCTTAATTAAGGTTTTTATAAAATTAAAATATAAAAAAGATATAGAAAGGAATTTACGATGACAAAATATGTATATTTGTTTAAAGAAGGCGATCAGTCAATGAAAAACCTTCTTGGTGGTAAAGGTGCTAACTTAGCTGAAATGACTAAGATTGGTCTTCCTGTACCTCAAGGCTTCACTGTAACTACTGAAGCATGTAATGATTACTATGATCGTGGAAAGAAAATTGCTCCTGAAATCATAGAACAAATCGAAAAAGCACTTGCTGAAACTGAAAAGATAGCAGGTAAAAAATTTGGAGATGCTAACGATCCATTCTTAGTATCTGTGCGTTCTGGAGCTAGAGCATCAATGCCAGGGATGATGGATACAATCTTAAACTTAGGTTTAAATGATGTATCTGTTGAAGGTTTAGCAAAATTAACAAACAACCCTCGTTTTGCATATGACTCTTACAGACGTTTCATTCAAATGTTTTCTGATGTAGTTATGGAAATTGAAAAAGAAAACTACGAACATTTACTTGAAAAAATGAAAGAAGAAAAAGGTGTTGAATTAGACACTGATTTAGATGATAATGACTTAATTAAATTAGTTGGTCAATTCAAAGCTAAATATTTAGAATTAAAAGGCGAACCATTCCCTCAAGATCCTAAAGAACAATTAATCGAAGCGATTACTGCTGTATTTAGATCATGGGACAACCCAAGAGCTAATACTTACAGAAGAATGAATCACATTCCTTACGAATGGGGTACTGCTGTAAACGTACAAGGTATGGTTTTTGGTAACATGGGTGAAGACTCAGGTACAGGTGTAGCATTCACTAGAAATCCATCTGATGGAACAAATGAATTATACGGAGAATACTTATTTAATGCACAAGGTGAAGACGTTGTTGCTGGTATTCGTACACCAAAACCAATTAGTGAATTAAGAGAAGATAATCCTGCATTATATGATGAGTTTGTTGCGATTTCTAATAAGTTAGAAGCACATTATCGTGATATGCAAGATATGGAATTTACGATTGAACGTGGTAAATTATATATGCTTCAAACAAGAAATGGTAAGAGAACTGCACAAGCTGCATTAAAAATTGCGATTGATCTTGTTAAAGAAGGCGTATTAACTGAAAAAGAAGCAATCTTAAAAGTTGAACCAGGTCAATTAGATTCATTACTACATCCACAATTTAACCCAACTGCATTAGGCAGTGCTAAATTGATTGCTACTGGATTAAACGCATCACCAGGTGCTGCTACAGGCCGTGTTGTATTTAATGCTGACCGTGCTAAAGAATTAAAAGAAGCAGATGGTCTTCCAGTCATTTTAGTTAGACAAGAAACATCTCCAGAAGATATCGAAGGTATGATCGTTTCATCAGGTATTCTAACATCTCGTGGTGGTATGACATCACATGCTGCAGTTGTTGCTCGTGGTATGGGTAGATGTTGTGTTGCTGGTGCTGGATCAATTCGTGTATCTGAAGCTAAAAAACAATTTGAAGTTAATGGTGAAGTATACAAAGAAGGCGACTGGATCTCATTAGATGGTACAACAGGTAAAATCTATGGGGAAAAAGTTGAAACTATGGATGCTACTGTTTCAGGCGATTTTGAAACATTAATGACATGGGCTGACAAATATGCTGTATTAAAAGTACGTACAAACGCTGATAATCCAAGAGATGCTAAAGTTGCATATGAATATGGTGCACAAGGTATTGGTTTATGTAGAACTGAACATATGTTCTTTGAAGGCGATAGAATCTCTGCAGTTAGAGAAATGATCGTTGCTAAAAATGTTGAAGAACGTAGAAAAGCATTAGCTAAATTATTACCAATGCAAAGAGAAGATTTCATCGGTTTATATAAAGAGATGAGAGGATTCCCTGTAACTGTTCGTTACTTAGATCCACCTCTACATGAATTCTTACCAACTGAAGCTGATGATATTAAAGCATTAGCTAAAGAAATGGGTATTTCTGAAAAAGAATTATCAGATACAATTAATGAATTACATGAAACTAACCCAATGTTAGGTCATCGTGGTGTTCGTTTAAGTGTGACATATCCTGAAATTGCTGAAATGCAAACACGTGCAGTGATTGAAGCAGCAATTGAAGTTAATCGTCAAGGCATGAACGTCGTTCCAGAAATCATGATTCCACTTGTTGGTGAAGTTAAAGAATTAAAATATATTAAAGATGTAGTTGTTAAGACTGCTGATGAAATTATCAAAAATTCAAAAGTAGAATTAAAATATACAGTAGGTACAATGATTGAAGTACCTAGAGCTGCATTATTAGCAGACGAAATTGCTAAAGAAGCTGAATTCTTCAGTTTTGGTACAAACGACTTAACTCAAATGACATTTGGATTTAGCCGTGATGATGCTGGTAAGTTCTTAAGCGATTATTATGATAAGAAAATCTTTGATAACGATCCATTTGCTCACGTAGACCAAAGAGGTGTAGGTAAACTTATGGATATGGCATCTACATTAGGTAGACAAACAAGACCTGATATTAAATTAGGTATTTGTGGTGAACATGGTGGAGATCCACTATCAGTAGAGTTCTGCCATAATATCGGTTTATCTTATGTTTCATGTTCACCATTTAGAGTACCAATCGCAAGATTAGCTGCTGCACATGCAAACATTAAAAACCCAAGATAATTATATTATGATTAAAGAGTTATAGCTTATAAAAGTTATAGCTCTTTTTTTTTAAAAAAGGTCGCTTTTTTAGTAAAGATAAAGTAAAATAGTAATGGTTGATTTTATAGGAGGATAGCATATGATATTTGCAACAATAAATTATGGGGATAGTTTAATGTTCGTTTTCGGTGGGCTAGCACTTTTTATCTTTGGGATAAATATGATGAGTGATAGTTTAAAATCGGCAGCGGGTAACAAGTTAAAAGCGATTATAGAAAAAACAACAAACACACCACTAAAGGGCATTTTAGTAGGTATTGTATTAACGATTTTAATTCAATCTTCATCAGGTACTACAGCGCTGATGATTGGTTTATTAAGGGCAGGACTGATGACCTTACCACAAAGTGTTGGGATTATCATGGGTGCAAACATAGGAACAACAGTAACAGCGTTTATTATTGGTTTACCGATTGCTGATTATGGCTTGTTCATTTTATTTGTAGGCTTTCTCATGAGTTTTATGAAAAATAGAAAAGTACATCATTTTGGTGGCGTATTAATTGGGCTAGGGATGTTATTTGTAGGACTTAATACTATGAGTGATGGCTTAAAGCCACTTGCCCAAACTCAACAAGCTGAAAACATGTTTAATATATTTGCAGATAATTGGTTTTTAGGTACAATATTTGGTACTGTATTTACAGGGGTTATTCAATCTTCTTCAGCTGCTATAGGTATTTTAGAAAGACTATATGCTCTTAATGCTGAAGGCATAACGTCTGTATCTTTAAATGGTGCAATTCCAATTTTGTTGGGTGCTAACATAGGAACAACCATTACAGCTTTTCTAGCATCTATTGGTGGAAATATTGAATCAAAAAGAGCATCTTTTATTCACATATTATTTAATGTCATATCAGCTGTCGTTTTCTTAGTTATTTTGGTTCCATATACAAGATTTATTGCATGGTTTGAATCATCATTTTTAAAACCATACTCTATGCTATCTATCGCATTTGCACATTTATTCCAAAACACAATTATGACGATTACATTGTTTTTCTTTATTAATAAAATGATATGGTTAAGTAAAAGAGTAGTCAAAGATCAATCAATTCAAGTGATTCCAGACGACATGTTTGATGAAAAATTAATCCATGAATCACCTATTTTGGCTTTAGAGTTCGTACAAAAAGGTATTTTATATATGGGTTCTATAGTTAAAGATTATTTAGTGCTTGTTAAAGATTATAGTTTAAAAGAAAAAACTGAATCTGTAAATGAAGCATTTACTTTTGAGATGATGCTTGATACATATGATCAAAAGCTTCATGACTATTTAATTAAAATATCACAAGCAGGATTAGATCCTAATAACTCTAAAAAATTATCAAGAGATTTAGATACCATCAAAGACTTTGAAAGAATTGGTGATCATTTAACAAATATTGTTCAATTCTTTATTGAAAGATATAAAGAATCTCAATTACTTTCTGAAGAAGGTAGAAGAGAACTTAGCGAGTTATACACTGTCTTAATTTCAATGCTAGATGATGCACTCACTAGTTTTCAAACTGGTGATGTTGAACTTGCCAAACGTGTTGTTAAAAATGAAGATCTAGTCGATGAACTAGAAGAACTATTTAGATATAGATATATAGAAAGATTAAAGAATGGTGAAATTACATTTGTTGTTGCGGAAAATTATGCAGATATTTTATCTAATTTAGAAAGAATAGGTGACCATTTAATGAATATTGCTAGTGCAGTGATTGAACCTTTATATGTGCCACAAAGCTTAATTGTTCCAAAACCACATGAAATTGATAAAGATATATAATTAGAAAGAGTGATTCGATGTTTGATTTAAAAGCACCATTTGTTCCAAAAGGTGATCAGATAAACGCGATTGAAACTTTAAAAAATAATATAGAAGAAGGCATGAAAGAACAAATTTTACTAGGAGCTACTGGGACTGGTAAGACTTTTACGATGGCAAACATTATTCAGAAACTACAAAAAAAGACTTTGATACTCGCACCAAACAAGACCTTAGCAGGCCAGCTTTATGGCGAGTTAAAAGCCTTTTTTCCTAATAATAGAGTTGAATATTTTATTTCATATTATGATTATTATCAACCTGAAGCTTATGTAGTTTCTACAGATACATACATTGAGAAAGATTCTTCTATTAATGATGAAATTGATGAAATGAGACATGGTGCAACCGCTGCATTACTCAATCATGATGATGTGATTGTCGTTGCATCTGTTTCGTGTATTTATGGTATAGGTGATCCAGAAACATATAAAAATTCTATGTTATTTATGCGTAAAGGTGAATCCTATGGTAGAGATAAACTCATTAATAAGCTAGTTGAATTAACATACCAAAGAAATGATATCGATTTTCATAGAGGTACATTTAGAGTGCGTGGTGATTCTGTTGAGATTATACCTGTCTATGAAAGAGCACAAGGTATTAGAGTCTCATTTTTTGGCGATGAAATTGAAGATATCAAACGATTTGATGTTTTAACAGGACAAGCGTTAGAAAATCTAGATTACACATCAATTTTTCCAGCAACACACTTTATGACAGATAAAGAACGTTTAAGTGAATCTATTAGACGCATTAAAAATGAAATGCAAGAACAGGTCGCTTATTTTAAAGATAACAATTTACTATTAGAAGCTCAAAGAATTGAACAACGTACGAGATATGATATGGAAATGCTTGAAGAAATTGGCATGTGTAGTGGTGTTGAAAATTATTCAAGACATTTATCTTTAAGAGAAGCTGGTGAAACTCCTGCAACACTTATCGATTTTTTTGGTGATGATTTTTTAATGATCATCGATGAGTCTCACGTAACTATGCCTCAAGTAAGAGGGATGTATGCTGGAGATAGATCAAGAAAAGAAACACTTGTTAACTTTGGATTTAGATTACCTTCTGCACTAGATAATAGACCATTAAAATTCGATGAGTTTGAACAAAAGATCAAACATGTTATTTATTTGAGTGCTACACCAGGTAATTATGAATTAGAAAAAGGCATACCTGTTATAGAACAAATTATTAGACCAACTTTCTTACTAGATCCAGTTGTTGAAGTGAGACCTTCAACAGGACAAATTGATGATTTATATTTTGAGATTAAAAAAAGAATTGAAAACAATGAAAGAATCTTAGTAACTACTTTAACGATTAGAATGAGTGAAGATTTAACTGGTTATTTTAAAAAACTAGGTGTTAAGGTTGCTTATCTTCATAGTGAAATCAAATCATTAGATCGTATTAAAATCTTAAGAGATTTAAGAATGGGTAAATATGATGTTTTAATTGGTATTAACCTTTTAAGAGAAGGACTTGACTTACCTGAAGTTTCTTTGGTTGCGATCTTAGATGCGAACAAACAAGGATTTTTACGAAGTGAAAGAAGCTTGGTTCAAACCATTGGTAGAGCAGCGAGAAATCTAAATGGTCATGTCATCATGTATGCCGATACAATATCTGATGCGATGCAATATGCGATTGATGAGACCAATAGAAGAAGAAAAATTCAACAAACCTTTAATGAAACATATGGCGTTGAACCTGTAAGTATTAGAAAAGATATCAGAGATAACATTTCCATGAAGGAAGATGTTATTGAAGAAGAAAAAGATTACACGAAATTAACGAAAAAAGATAAAGATAAAACACTTAAAAAACTTGAAAAAGACATGCAAGAAGCTGCTAAAAATCTTGATTTTGAAAAAGCAGCTGAACTAAGAGATTTAATTTTCGAACTTAAGGCGGCTGATTGATATGAAAAAGGATATGACTGTTTTAAAAGCCGTGATTGATGCAGATTATAAAAGGCATGTAAAAAAATTTGAAAGTTTAAATCCAGGTAAAACATGTGTCTTGTTAGGTGATTCTATGATGGCATATTTTCCAACAAAAGCATTTAAACTGGATGATGATGTCTATAATTTAGGGATTCCTGGCGATACCACAATAGGTGTTTTAAAAAGAATTGATCAAGTCATAAAACTACATCCGAAGATTATCATTATAAATATAGGTCTAAATGATTTTGTGTTAACAAATTTATCACACCAAGAATCACTAGATCATATCATCGATATTAGACATCAGCTCTTAGAAGGCTGTCCACAAGCAGAGGTTTTTGTAACGTCATTAACACCAATCAATCAAAAGGATTTTCAAGATCAAGTCTATTTACTTAATAGAGATCCTAAAGATGCCATCAAGCTTAATGACATGTTGAGTAAAGTTATTGATGAAGCACATTTTATCAATATCTATTTAGATTTAACCGACGAAGAAGGTAAATTAAAGCTTGAGTATACAAGAGACGGTATACATCTAAATCAAAAAGGATATGAAATATATTATAAAAGATTTAAAAAACTGATTGAAGATTTAAAAGAAAATGCACAATCGTGATTGTGCATTTTTCTATCCATATATAAGGAAATAAAAACATAAATATGTTAAGATATTCATGGAGTTGATATTATGAACGCAAAAAATCATTATGAAAAAGGTTTATCACATTATATATTAAATACGCCTAAAAAAAATGTTGAGCTAGCCATCAAACATTTTGAACAAGCTGCTGAACAAGGATATGCAGATGCATATTATTTTTTAGGTAGATTTTATGGATTAGGTGATGGTGTATCGCTTGATTTTCATAAGGCGATAGACAATTATCAAAAAGGTGTATCACTTGGATCTCATAAGTGTGGTTATGCTTTGGGCATGCTATATTATACAGGAACCGGTGTTGAAAAAGATGAAGATATATCTAATGATTATTTTAAACAAAATTACAGTGTATTACTGATGGAAGCTGAGCAAAATGATCCAGTCAGTATCCACATATTAGGCACTTATTATTACTATGGATTTAGTGTACAACGCTATATATTTAAAGCAATAGAATGGTTTATTAAGTCAAGCGAACTGGGATATAGTGATTCACAATATATGTTAGGTATGATTTATGAAACCCTTGGTGAAGATAAAAATCAAATTGAAACTGCTAAAAAATACTATAAATTAGCAGCTGCTCAAGATCATCCTTATGCACAATACGCACTAGGTATTATTGCTTTAGAGAAAAATGATTATCATAAAGCAGAAAAATATTTAGAAAGTGCTGCATTTCAACATTATGGACTAGCTGCTTATACGCTCGCTAAAATCTATCATGAAAGAGATCCAAAACACCCACAAAAAGCATTTGATTGGTTTTTAGTAGCTGCAAAACAAGATCATACTGAAGCTTGTTACTATGTTGGGCTATATTACCAAAATGGTAGAGGTGTTAAACAAGACATTAAACAAGCAGTCATTTGGTATGAAAAAGCTGCACTTAAAAAAGATAAAGATGCATTATATCATTTAGCGATGATTTTAATTAGACAACCGGAAAAAGATTTTGAAACAATTGCAAAACTTTTAGAACAAGCCGCTGCTCAAGATCATCCAAATGCACAATATAATTTAGCTGTGATGTATCAAAAAGGTGACGGTGTTCCACAAAGTTATCAAAAAGCTTTGTTTTGGTATGAAAAAGCTGCTCAAAAAAACTTGGCAATTGCGCAATATAATTTAGGTATGATTTACTTCGAAGGAAAATTAGTTGAAAAAGATGAAATAAAGGCTAAAGAATTATGGCAAAAAGCAGCTGATCAAGGCTTAGAAGCTGCAGTTAAGTTAATGTATTCAATTAATAACTATGAAAAATTACAAAAAAGTGATTGGCAATCATAAAAAAAGTTTCCTTAGCGGAAACTTTTTGTTTATAAGTTATGAAGTTGCGTTGATTTTAATAATTTCTTTATAAATTTCTAACGCTTTTTCCATTTGCTGTATAGACGCAAACTCTAAACGTCCATGAAATTGATATCCACCAGTGCCTAAATTAGGACAGATAAGACCATCATAAGTTAATCTTGCACCATCAGTCCCACCTCTAATTGGTTCAACTTTAGGTTCGATACCTTGATTGATTGTTGCTTGTTTAGCAAGTTCAACAACATACATATGATCTTTTATGATGTCATACATATTAAAGTATGAGTCTTTTATATCAACTTTAACTACAGTATATCCATACTTATCATTTAAGTAATTGGCGATTTTAACAAAATCGTCTTTTTGTTTTTTAAATAATGTTTTATCGTGATTTCTTATAATGTATTGCGTATGCGCGTGTTCAACTTGACCTTGAATTTGTGTTAGATGATTAAATCCTTCATAACCTTCAGTATATGCAGGGTTTAAAAATGTTGGTAGCATTTGGTGAAACTCAAATGCAATATGAGAAGCATTGATTAATTTGTTTTTAGCTGAACCAGGATGAATGCTTTTTCCGACAAAATTTAAGTTAACAGTTGCGGCGTTGAAGTTTTCATATTCAATGCCACCTACTTCACTGCCATCAGCTGTATATGCAAAATCGGCTTTAAAATATTCAAAATCAAAACGATCTGCACCTTGTCCTATTTCTTCATCTGGTGTAAAGCATATATAGATGTCACCATGAGGTATATCTTTGTGTGTTGTGTAATATAGAGCTAGTTCCATGATTTCTGCGACTCCGCATTTATCATCAGCTCCTAACAATGTTTGACCATCAGTAACAATGATGTCTTCACCAATAACCTTACTTAATGAAGGGTACTCATTTGGATGCATAGAAAGTTCATCGTTTAATTTAATTGTAGATCCATCATACTGTTTAATGATTCTAGGATTAACATTTTTACCTGGTGCATCAGGAGAAGTATCAACATGTGCAATAAAGCCTATAGCTTTTTTACCTTCTACATTTTTTTCAATCTTAGTATACACATAACCATCTTTATCTAAGAATGCATCCAAACCCATTTCTTTTAGTTCTTCAACTAATAATCGACTTAAGTCTTTTTGTTTTTCTGTAGATGGGAATGTTTGTGATTCATGATCGGATTGTGTATCTATTTTTACGTAACGCAAAAATCTATCAATAAGTGTGTTCATATTTAATCTTCCTTTCCTATGAGTCTATTATAACGCAAAAAATTAAAAAAATTAAGTCACATATTAATAATATTAAGTTAAAAATTAATTTTGTTTAATTTTTTTCACAAAAATGCTTGACAAATTAAAAAATGTTTAATATAATCAATGTGTAAGTTAAAAAAATTAAGAAAGGCGGCGATAATTTGACAAAAAATGAAGTTCTAAATAAATTATCAAAAAAAGAGATTGATTGCAAAGAAGCTTACGAAATGCTATATCCTAATATAAAACACGTAAAAGCAAGAAAAGCACACTTTGTAAAATTAAGTGTAAGAGTCCCAGATAGTAATGCCGCAAATTTCTTTATAAGACTTTTATTCTTATTACCAATCCCAATCTGGCTGGTGAAAATGATTTTAAGAAGAAGATTAAGCCAGCATGTTGCAGATGATATACCGATATCATTTAAAGATCTCATCAGTTTAGCATCCATCAAAGGGACACATGTTAAAGTGATTGCAAGTGACAATACAAAAGTTTTAATTAAAACTATTTAAAAAAGGAGAACCAATTATGAATCAAAGAACAAAAGTAAACCCAGTTATCTCAGTTTGTCCAGTTTGTAAACATGACTTAAAGGTAACTAAATTATCGTGTGATCACTGTGATACAGTGATAGAAGGAAATTTCACATTATCTAAATTCAACTATCTAGAAACAGAAAAACTATATTTTATAGAAGTATTTGTAAAAAACAGAGGAAACATAAAAGCTATTGAAAAAGAATTAAACATAAGTTATCCAACTGTTAAGAAAATGCTTGATGATGTTATTGTAGGTCTTGGCTATTCTCTAGATCCTGAATTAGATGAAGAGGAAGAAGAGAAAGAAAAGCTTGAACAAAAAGCTTCTAAAGCAAGTATATTAGAGAAAATCGCTAATAAAGAAATATCTGTGATGGAAGCTGTGGAGTTGCTTAAAAAAGGGAAGTAAGGTGAGTTTATATGCGTCGCTTATTTGAAAATATGGATGATAACAACCAAAGAAGAAAACATAACTATAAAAAACATGATACAATTGCAGATAAAAAATATACGATTGAAGATGTCCATTATATGATGCAATATCATTTGCATATCTAAGTTAAAAAAAATTTATAAGAGGTGAATAAAATGTCAAAAGATCAATTAAAAGAAGAAAGAATGAAAATATTAGAATTATTATCAAATGGTGTTATTTCTACAGAAGAAGCAGAAAAATTGTTAGTTGCAATGAGTGGTAATGAAGAAAACTTTACTAAAGAAGTTGTTACACAAAAGAAAGCTCCATTTAGAATGTTAAAAATATTTGTAGATTCAAATGATGGAGACAAAGTAAGAATGCAAATTCCAGTTGAATTTTCTAAATTATTGAAATCAGCAAAATTTAAATCAACAATCGGAAGTACAGACATTGATATTGATGCAATCGTTGAGATGATCAGTCAAGGTATTGATGGAGAAATCGTTAATGTTGAATCTGGCGATGGAGATATTGTAAGAATTGTTGTTGAATAATTGAAAAAAAATATCATTCCACGCTGTTTTGGTGAAAACAGCGTGGAAAATATTATATAATAGAGATATGACCCGGTGTAGAAGGAGCGCATTATGTTATTTGGGAAACACTTTAGAAAATATTATTTAAAATATGGCCTATTTTTTTTGGTAGGCATTTTTGTGTTAATTGCAGTCGATTGGTTGCAGTTAGAAATTCCTAAGATTATTGGTAACATCATTGATACTTTATATCAAGCAGATGTAGATGAACCGATGATTTTAGAGGGCATTAAAAGAATTGCTATTTTAGCAGGTATTATTGCTTTTGGTAGATTTTTATGGAGATACACTATATTCGGAGCTTCAAGAAGAATAGAGTATCAGCTGCAAAATGTTATGTTTAGACATTCTACAAAGTTATCTCAAAGTTTTTATGCAAATGAAAAAGTTGGGGGATTAATGACATATTTTATAAACGATCTACAAGCGATAAGAATGGCTTTTGGTCCAGGATTATTGATGCTTATTGATGGTTTGTTTTTAGGTGGGTTTGCGGTATATAGAATGGCAAACTTAAATGGAAGTTTAACATTGATAGCAGCCATACCTATGTTGATGCTTACAGCAATCATGGTTTTTATTAGAAAGAGCATGAGTGCTAAGTTTAAAATGCGTCAAAAAGCATTTGAAAATTTAAGTGATTTTACTCAAGAAAATTTCTCAGGAATCACAGTTGTTAAAGCCTTTGTTCGTGAAATTAAAGAATATATGCTATTTAGACAAAGAAATGATGAACTATATCAAAAACATATGGGCTTTGTTAAGTATATGGTCTTTGTAAATATATTTATATCAATCGCATTAAACGTTGTAATCTTAACGATTATTGTTTATGGTTCTTTACTAGTTATCTATAGAGAACAAACGGGATTAACAGCAGGTGAACTAACAGAATATATCTCATATTTCTTTACCTTAATATGGCCAACTATGGCGCTTTCAAGATTCATTCAAATTCAATCTCAAGCTAAGGCAAGTGCTGAGAGAATTGATGCATTTCTAGATCATGAAATTGAAATTAAAGATGATGATCAAGCTAAGCACGTACCTAACTTAAAAGGTAGCATCCAAGTTAAAAACTTAACGTTCCAATATCCTGATGGAGATTCACCAGTATTAAAAGATGTCTCTTTTGATATTAAACAAGGTGAGATGGTCGGTATTTTAGGTCGTACTGGTTCTGGTAAGAGTTCTTTAGTTGATCTATTTTTAAGAATATATAATTTAAATGAAAACCAAGTATTTTTAGATGGTCACGATATTATGAAATTATCAATTCATGATGTAAGAGACACAATAGGTTATGTACCTCAAGATAATTTCTTATTCTCTGAAACGATTTATTCTAATATCGGCTTTGCTTATGAAGATGTTGATACTTCAAAAATTGAAGAAGCAGCAAGACTTTCAGATGTTTATGATAATATTATGGAATTTAAAGAAAAATTTTCAACAGTTTTAGGTGAACGTGGCGTTACGGTATCTGGTGGACAAAAACAAAGAATAAGTATCGCTAGAGCTTTAGCAAAAAACCCAGAGATTTTAATCTTAGATGATTCAGTATCTGCAGTAGATACAAAAACTGAAGAAGCTATTATTAGTAACCTTCATCGTGTAAGAAGTGGTAGAACAACCATTTTTATTGCGCATCGTATTTCAACGGTTAAACGTATGGATAAAATTATCTTATTAGATGATGGCAAAGTGGTTGCTGTTGGATCTCATAAAGAGTTGTTAAAAACAAATGCCTTATATCAAGATATGGTTAGAAGACAACAATTGGAAAACTTAGTTCAAGGAGGTGGCACAGATGAAAGACTTTAAGGATAATACCCGTGAACGAAGTGATAAAGAGGTACTAAGAAGACTTATAAGATATATGATTCCATATAAAGTACAGTTCATATGGATTACTATTATGATGTTTGTTGGTATTGGACTACAATTATTGCCACCATTTTTGATTGGTTTTACTGTAGATACAGTTGCTAGTGATATACTTACTCAAGATGAAAAACTTTATCGAATTATCATTATGGGTGCATTGTTTATTGTAGCTTTAGTTGTGGGTAATTTAGTAAATTACTATCAATCAATCATGTTACAAAAAGTTGGACAACAAACTGTTGTGACTTTAAGAAATGATGTGTTTACACACATTGAAAACTTAGCAATTGGTCAAATCAATGAAGTTCCTGTTGGAAAACTTGTAACAAGAGTAACTAATGATACAAATACAATTAGTGAAATGTATACAAGTGTTGCAGTTAATTTAATTAAAAATGTGATTTATATTTTTGCGATATTAATAATTTTGTTTTTCATTAGTTGGAAGATCACGCTTTATGTATTAATTATTATGCCATTTGTTATTGTCGCATCTATTTTATTTAGAAAGTTCTCTAGAGCTTCATATAGAAGAGTTAGAGCTAATGTATCAGAAGTGAATGCTTTCTTATCAGAAAACTTATCTGGCATGAAAATCACACAGATTTTTAATCAAGAAGAAAAGAAGAAAAAAGAATTTTTTGAAAAAACTACGAATTTAAAGAAAAGTTATTTAAGAGAAATTTTAGTGTTTGGTATCTATAGACCTTCAATTTATTTATCATCTATGATTGGTACATTATTAGTACTTTATATAGGTTATCAAGAGGTTATGGCAGGTGTTATTACTGCGGGTATCTTATTTAGTTACTATACTTATGTTGGTGATTTCTTCCAACCAATACAACAACTAGCAGAAGAGTTTAATATTTTACAAAATGCTTTTGCGAGTGCAGAAAAGATTTTTGATGTACTAGATACAAAACCTATAATTACAGACGAAGAAGATGCTATCGAACTAGAATCATTTAGCGGACGTATTGAGTTTAAGGATGTATGGTTTAAATACATTGAAGATGAATGGGTGCTTAAAGGTGTTAGTTTTAAAGTTAATCCAGGGGATACTGTCGCATTTGTTGGAGCTACTGGTTCAGGAAAGACAACGATATTAAGTTTAATTGTAAGAAATTATGATATTCAAAAAGGACAAATATTAATTGATGGCATAGACATTAGACGTATCAAACGATCTAGCTTAAGAAAACATATTGGACAAATGCTGCAAGATGTATTCTTATTTAGTGGTACGATTATGGATAATATTACATTAAAAGATGATGAAATTACGAAAAAAGAAGTTATCTCTGCTAGTGAATATGTTGGAGCAAACACATTTATTGATAAAATTCCTGATGGATATGACCATGTTGTATTAGAAAGAGGTAATAACTTTTCTAGTGGGCAAAGACAACTTATATCATTTGCTAGAGCACTTGTCTATAAACCAAGTTTAATGATTTTAGATGAAGCAACTGCAAATATTGATAGTGAAACAGAAGAATTAATTCAAGAATCTTTAGAAAAAATGATGAATATATCTACGATGCTTATCGTTGCACACCGTCTATCAACTATTCAACATAGTGATAAGATTATCGTCATGCAAAAAGGTGAGATTAAAGAAGAAGGTAGTCATCAAGAATTATTAAAACAAAAAGGATTATATTATAATCTATATCGTTTACAATATGATGAAGAAATTCAAAATAATTAGTCGTTTTTGAAAGGAGCGTATACATGTTAGATAAGAAAATATTACAAGAGTTAATTAACGAAGCACTTTCAACTGGGGCTGATTTTGCTGAAATCTATTTAGAAGATACGATGAGTTCGAGAATAAGTGTTACAAGTGGAGATGTTACATCTACATCGGCTAGTAATGTTTTTGGGGCTGGTGTAAGACTTATATTAGGTGTTGATGAAGTCTACGGATACACAAATAAGATCACCTACGATTCAATCTTAAGTGTAATAAAAAACTTAAGAGCATCTTTTAGTGGAAAATTATTTGAATCAAAACCATTACAAAATAAGAAACTATATACTAGTCATATCAAACGAAGTATGACTGAAGTATCATCTAAAGAAAAGACTGATAAGCTTCAACATTTAAATAATCTTATATCAAGTTATGACAAACGAATTGTTCAATCTGTGACTCAACTTTTAGAAACAGAACAAAATATCTTAGTTGCTAATAGCAATGGTGTTTATCAAGATGATGTTAGAACTTATACAAGAGTCATATTGATGGCAGTTGCAAAAGAAAATGATTTGATGCAACAAGCATATGAAGGTCCTGGTCGATTTATGGGCTTTGAAATCTTTGATGAAATTGATTTTGATCAGTTAGCAATTGAAGTAGCAACTAGTGCGATTACCTTATTAACAGCAGAAGATATTAAACCACAAGTTATGCCTGTTGTTCTACACAACGGTTTTGGTGGTGTGATTTTCCATGAAGCTGTAGGTCACCCGTTAGAAGCGACTGCAGTAGCTAAAGGACTATCACCATTTGTTGGAAAAATTGGTGAGAAAGTTGGATCTGATATTCTGACTGCTTATGATGATGGTAATGCTAAAAATGCTTGGGGTCGTTTAAGCTTTGATGATGAAGGTATGCCAACACAAAAAAATCTATTAATTGAAAATGGTATATTAAAAGGCTTTTTAATCGATCAAAGAAATGGCAAGAAAATGAACATGGATCCAACCGGATCTGCACGTAGACAGTCTTATAAGTATCCTCCAACCTCAAGAATGAACTCAACATATATAGCACCAGGTAAGGATAAATTTGAAGACATTATCAAAGATACACAATATGGTTTATTTGCTAAAAAACTTGGTGGAGGAACTGTTGTTCCTGCAACTGGAGAGTTTAATTTTGCTGTTCAAGAAGGTTATATGATTGAAAATGGAAAACTAACTAAACCTGTAAGAGGAGCTATGCTTATTGGTCATGGTAAAGATGTTTTATTTAAAATTGATAAAATTGCAGATAACTTAGAATTTGGTCAAGGTATGTGCGGATCAATTTCTGGTAGTATTCCTGTCGATGTAGGACAACCAACGATTAGAGTTTCATCTATGACTGTCGGTGGCGCAGGAGGTAGAAAATAATGTTTGAAAAGTGGATAGAATTAGGTTTAAAAAAAGGACTTAAAGATTTAGAAATATTTGCAGTAAGACATAAAAGTTTAAAACTTTCTGTATACCAAAACAAATTAGATCAACATGTGATTAGTGATGTTGAATCTGTAACGATTAGAGGCATTTTTGATGATAAGTTATCTACTGTTAGATTTGAGCATTTAGATACTGAAAAAGTAGATCAAATGCTCGATTTGCTCATTGAAAATGCAAAAGCCTTAACCGTAAAAGAGCCTGCAATCATCTATGAAGGCTCAAGTGAGTATCCTGTTGTTAAAGATGAGCTGTTTGATTTTAATCAAATAGATGTCAAAGATAAAATTGATATGTTAAAGAAACTTGAATCAGGTATATTAAATAATGAACATGTTAAACAAGTACAAACGACCATCTATCAAGAAATAGATACAAAAACAACTTTAGTAAACTCTAAGGGATTAAATCTATCAAGACAGAATACATATGCATATGCGTATGCGATTGGTGTATTTGAGAAAGATGATGATATAAAAACAGCATATGATATTAAACTTGTAAAAACATTTGATGAATTTAATGTTGATGAAATGATTAAAACAACACTAGATAAAGGCACTGCTAAATTAGGTGGAAAATCTGTAACATCAGATACTTATCCAGTGGTCTTTTCTAATGAAATGTTTGCTGATATCTTAGAGGTCTTTTCTAGTATTTTCTCTGGTGAAGCTGCATTTAGAAATCTTACCAGTCTAAAAGATAAAGTAGGCGTAAAGATTGCTGATGAGCGTATAAACTTTATTGATGATCCATTATATAAAGATGCACATTTTAAAATGCCATTTGATGATGAAGGTGTTGCATGTAAGAAAAGATATGTTGTTGAAAAAGGCGTATTTAAAGGCTTTAACCATAACTTAAAAACTGCGAAGATATTTAATGAAGCACCGACTGGTAATAGCTTTGGTGGTGGCATCTCAACAACCAATCTATATTTAGAACCTTCAACAACTACTTTTGATGATATGATTAAAGATATTAAAAATGGTATTTATATTACTGATTTAGTTGGACTTCATGCTGGTGTAAAAACAATCTCTGGAGAGTTTAGTCTACAAGCTTCTGGATTTAGAATAGAAGCTGGAATAATAACAACTCCTGTAAAGATGATTGTTGTCTCAGGTAATTATTTTGATATGTTAAATGATGTTGATCAATTTGCAAATGATCTTAAGTTTAATTTATCAGGTGTAGGTAGTCCAAGTGTTTCAATTAAAAATTTGGTTATTGGCGGAGAAGCATAAGCTTCTCTTTTTTTATGCTTGCTTTTTTTATGAAAGATGATGTTATAATGAATTAAAAGGATAGGTGATCATATGAAAAAAATAGTAACTGCAATTGTTGGATATGGATTTTCTGGTTCAACATTTCATCTTCCACCAATAAAATATAACGAAAATTATCAAATCAAATTGGTGATGACAAGAAGTGAAAAGAATCAAGCCCAACTGAAAAAAGATTATCCAGATGCTAAAATTGCAACCACTTATGAAGAAATACTCAATGATAAAGAAGTCGATTTAATTGTTATTGCAACTTCTAATGCTGTACATTATAGTTACACTAAAGATGCATTATTACATGGTAAACATGTAGTATGTGAAAAACCATTTGTTGAAACATATGAGATTGCTAAAGAACTATATGATTTAGCTGATGAAAAAAATCTAATTTTAAGAGTTTTTCACAATCGTAAATACGATGGGGATATATTAACAGTACATGAACTATTGAAACAAAAGGATTTTGGAAAAATTGTATCTTATCATACTAGATTTGATCAATATAAACCTGATATAGGTTCAAACTGGAGATTTAAGAAAGTAGACATGGCAGGTAATTTTTATGATCTTGCACCTCATTTGGTTCACCACGTCGTAAGCTTGTTTGGTCTACCAAAAAGAGTCTACAATCGAGTGTTTTTAGATCGAGAAGGTATATCTGTAGATGATCATTTTGAAATGATTATGTATTACGATGACAAAACATGCTACATTGGAGCTGAAATGCTAGATCGAGATCCTAAACCAAGACAAATGGTTGTTGGTACTAAAGCTACGTATACCAAATATGAGTTTGATGTTCCGGATACAGTAGATTATAAACCAGAAAACTTATACCAGGATCGTCAAATGAGAAGTGATTTCATTATAGATCCTAAACATCCAGAACATATTGATGTTTTAAAAGGTCAACATTACAAATTTTACGATTTGCTAGCTAGTCACATCAATAAAAGACCTCTTAAAGATGAAGATAGGGATTTAGCTTTATCAGTTATCTTAGTGATGGAGATGGCAATGAAATCTTCGTTATTGAAAAAAGATGTGGATGTTCCACAAATTATTTAAATAAAATAAAAGTTCCTAAATACCTTTGTAAACACAAAAGGTTATTGGGAACTTTTTTTATATCTTATTTTGTAGAAAAAAGTATTTACAAAACATAATTTAAGTGTTAAACTATGTTTGAAAGCGCTCACTCATAGACGCTGATTGTTAATGCCGATTTTATAGTTTTCAACATTCAAAAATCTTTGGATGAGTACATGTGTAAGTCCTAAAACATTTTTCTTAGACTTATACATAGATGTGGTTAATACATCAAGTATCATGATTTGTGAACGTAATTTGTTTTTAATAGAAGAAATACTTTCAGGTATGTTTTCGATGATTTTAGAGTTTATGACAATGGTTTTAGGGTTTAATGACAAAGCGATGTTATTAATAATCAAACTGACATACTCGATAAAATCATGATAAATCTCAAGTGCATTAGATTCCTTGCGTTTATATCGTTGAATCAATTCATCGATATTGATCTTTTCACCAGTTTTCTGGTAGTAATCATCTAATAATGCAGGTTCTGAAATGTATTGTTCTAAACAACCGTAATTGCCGCAAACACATTTCTTTCCATTAGGGACGATGATGTTATGACCAATTTCACCAGCATATCCATGTTCGCCGCTGTAAAGTTTATGGTCAATAATGATACCCATACCAACACCGTGGCCAATATTTAAAGAGATCAGGTTTTGATCATCAGGATGTGCAAGATGTTCACCAAGAGCCGATATGTTAGCTTCATTTTCTACATAAGTCTCTATACCGGTATAGTCTTCAATAATTGTCTTTAAATCGATATCTTTCCAACTTGTAAAAGTTGCATATGTAATCTTTTGACTTTTAGAGACGATCCCATAAACACCAATGCCTATACCAATGAGTCCATAAGTTGAATCAAGCGTGTTCGCTTTTAATTCATCGATAGCCTCTAATAAGACTTTAAGATATTGAGAAAATTCAAAATCATCAATTTGTTTTCTAAGTTCGAAAACAATAGTGCCGTATAAATTGGTAATGACACCATAAATAGAATCTGTAAGTAATTCTATACTTATGATTCTTCCAGCGTTTTTATTTAAAGCAAATACTTTAGCACTTCGGCCACTTGTTTTAACAATCTTATCGGTTTCAACGACAAGTTCTTTATCAACAAGTTCTTGCATAATGGTTGAAACAGTAGCTTTGTTCAAAGAAGTAATCTTAGAAAGTTCTATACGAGATGTTTCTCTAAGCTCGATTAGTTTTTCAACAACAAGTTTGATATTTTCGATTTTTATGGATTGAGTATTAGAAGTTTTCATAATGTGACATCCTTTCAATGATTAATTAAATTATATACCAAATAAACAAGTTTGACAAAAAAATGTTAAATAGAAAAAAGGAGATTTAAAAAATGAACTATTTAGAAAAAATCAAAAAAGTGAAGTATGAGGGTTCTAAATCTACAAACCCAATGGCGTTTAAGTATTATAACCCAGATGAAATTATTTTAGGTAAATCTATGAAAGAACATTTAAAGTTCTCAATGGCTTACTGGCATACTTTTACATATATGGGTGTAGATCCATTTGGAAAAGAAACGATGGAAAGACCATGGGATATTGATAACAATGATCCAATGGAAAGAGCAAAAGTTAGAGTTAAAGTTGCTTTTGAATTTATGGAAAAATTAGGTTTAGAATATTTTTGTTTCCATGATGTGGATATTGCTCCTCAAGGTGAAACATTAAAAGAAACAAATGATAATTTAGATGTTATTGTTGATTTGATTGAAAAAGAAATGAAGAGAACAGGTATTAAGTTATTATGGGGAACTGCAAACTTATTTAGCCATAAACGCTTTATGCATGGAGCTTCAACTTCTCCAAATGCAGATGTATTTGCATATGCTGCAGCTCAAGTTAAAAAAGCTATGGAAATCACAAACCGTCTAAACGGTGCTGGATATACATTCTGGGGCGGTAGAGAAGGTTATGAAACACTTTTAAACACAGATATGAAACTAGAACAAGACAATTTTGCTAGATTACTTCATATGGCTGTTGATTATGCAAAAGAAATAGGGTTTAAAGGTCAATTTTATATTGAACCAAAACCAAAAGAACCAACAAAACATCAATATGACTATGACAGTGCAACTGTGATTGCGTTCTTAAGAAAATATAATTTAGTTGACCATTTCAAGTTAAACATTGAAACAAATCATGCGACTTTATCAGGTCATACGATGCAACATGAGTTAAGAGTTGCATTTGATCAAGGTTTATTAGGAAGTGTTGATGCAAATCAAGGTGATTTATTACTTGGATGGGACACAGATCAATTTCCAACAAATTTATATGACACAATCTTAAGTATGTATGAAATTATTCGCGGTGGTGGTTTCACAACTGGCGGTTTAAACTTTGATTCTAAAGTTAGAAGAGGATCTTATACAGAAGAAGATTTATTCTTAGCACATATAGCTGGTATGGATACATATGCAGCAGGATTAAGAATTGCAGCTAAACTTTGGGAAGACAAAGTATTTGAAAAGAACTTAGAAGAACGTTATCAATCTTATCAATCAGGCATTGGTAATGATATTGTTCACCGTAAGGTTGGATTCAAAGAATTAGAAACTTATATATTAAACAAAAAAGACATAGATAAAAATGATTCAGGCAGACAAGAATATCTAGAAGCTATCATTAATCAGTATATTTTAGGTTAGGAGACTTACTATGTATATCGGTATCGATTTAGGAACATCTAGCGTTAAACTTATTTTAGTTTCACCAGAAGGTAAGGTTTTATCATCAGTGACTAAAAATTATGATCTTTTAATACCAAAACCTATGTGGACTGAACAAAATCCTAAAGATTGGTATGATCAAGCATTAAGTGGCTTAAAAGAATTAGTTAAACATCACAAAGATGAAATCAAAGCTATTAGTTTTTCAGGTCAAATGCATGGTCTAGTCATTTTAGATGAGCAAGATCAAGTACTTAGAAATGCTATTTTATGGAACGATCAAAGAACGATAGATGATGTAGAATTTCTTAATAACGAAATCGGTATGGATACATTATTAAATGAAACAGGTAATATTGCGTTAACTGGACTAACTGCACCTAAATTATTATGGGTAAGAAGAAATGAGCCAGATATATTCAAACGTATTTCTAAAATCATGTTGCCTAAAGATTATTTAGCTTATATGTTAAGTGGTGTGTTTGCAACTGATGTCTCAGATGTCTCAGGAACACTCTATTATGATGTTAAGCATAAGAGATATAGTCAAAAACTATTAGACATACTTCAAATAAATGAAGCGCAATGTCCAAAAGTTTTTGAAAGTTATGAAAAAATTGGTATTTTAAAAAAAGAATTGAAAGATATGCTAGGTATTAAGCAAGATGTTGATATTATTATTGGTGCTGGTGATCAAGCAGCAGGTGCTGTTGGTATCGGTATTGTTAATGATGGTTCAGCTAGTGTCTCACTAGGCACAAGCGGCGTGGTGTTTGTTGCATCTGATGCATTTAAAGAAGATCGTAAAAGCTATCTTCAGTCATATGCACATGCAAATGGCAAATATCATATGATGGGTGTTATGTTAAATGCGGCAGGATCGTTAAATTGGTGGAGCGAAAAAATCTTCCAGAATTTTAATTATTCAGATTTCTTCGAAAAACTTGAACTTACTTCAATAGAGGATTCACTCTATTTTCTCCCTTATTTATCTGGAGAGCGTTCTCCAATTAACGATCCTGATGCAACTGGAGTTTTCTTCGGGTTAAGATTAGAACATCGAAAAGCACACATGGATAGAGCTGTAATTGAAGGTGTGACTTATGCACTTAAGCAAACTTTTGATTTAGTAAGTGATTTAGGCGTTGACATTCATCAAGTAAGAATTACTGGTGGAGGCGCAAAAAGTCATGTATGGTCACAAATGATTGCAGACATATTTAATGTTGATGTTGTAACCATTAAAATAGAAGAAGGTCCAGCTCTAGGTGCTGCTATATTAGCTATGGTAGGACACGGTTTATATAAGACTGTCGGAGATGCTTGCAATCAAATTATTGAACTAAATCATAAATATCTACCTAACAAGGCTCATGTAGGCATTTATAAGCAGAAATATCAAGATTTTTTAAAGATTTATCCTGCAATAAAAAAATTATATAAAGACATTTAAGATGTTTACAAATCTTAGTTTAAATGTTAAACTATATATAGTAAAAAACGTGTAAACCCTTACATTGAATATAGATGTTCAGTGATTACTGAATAACGAGGTGAACAATTTTGCAAAAAAATAAAATTTTAGAGATGAGAGCAATAACGAAAACGTTCCCTGGGGTAAAAGCATTAGATGAAGTCGATCTTTACGTAGATGAAGGTGAAATTCATTTTATTGTGGGAGAAAACGGTGCTGGTAAATCAACACTTATGAAAGTATTAAGTGGTATTTATCATCATGGTACCTACTCAGGTGATGTCGTCTTCGATGGAAGAATACAACATTTTCACGGGATCAAGGATTCGGTTAATGCTGGTATTGTTATCATCAATCAAGAATTAGCATTATTCCCGGACTTATCTGTTTATGAAAATATATTTGTCGGCCATGAGAAGACAATATCAAATCAGTTTATGGATTGGGCGATGACAAAAAAGTTAGCTACAAAATACTTAGACATGGTTGGACTTAAGAAAGTTGATATGTATGATCATGTGGGTATGTATGGTGTTGGTGTTCAACAACTTGTTGAAATCGCTAAAGCATTAAGCCAAAATGTTAAATTATTGATCTTAGATGAACCTACCGCAGCACTTAATGAAGATGATAGTGCAAATCTATTAAAACTTATTGTAGATTTAAAGAAAAAAGGTATTACATCGATTATGATTTCTCATAAGCTTAAAGAAGTTGAAGCAATCGCTGATTCTCTAACAGTCTTAAGAGATGGTAAAGTTATTTGTAGAATGGATAAAGAACAAATTAATGAACAAGAAATCATTAAACATATGGTTGGTCGAGAAATTTCAGATATATTTCCAAAAAGACCAAAATTTGAAGGTGATGAAGTTGTTTTTGAAACAGTTCATTATAATGCATTTGATACAAATAAAAATAGATATGTCGTTTCAAATTCAAATATTAAAGTTAAAAAAGGTGAAGTCGTTGGTATTGCAGGCCTAATGGGGGCAGGTAGAACGGAATTAGCCTTAAGTATATTCGGTAATTCTAGAAATTATAAGAAATCTGGAAGTACTGTAGTATTTGGAAAAGTAGTAAACTTATCAACTCCATCAAAAGCAATTCGTGAAGGTATTGCTTATGTTTCTGAAGATAGAAAACGTGATGGGTTAATTTTAGGAGAAGATATTGGACAAAATATTACTATATCGGATCTTAAAAAAATATCTAGATCAGGGTTCCTAAATTTTCCAAAACAATCGATTCAAGCAGAAAAATATGTTAAAGACTTGAATATAAAAACACCATCAATATTCCAAAAAGCAAAGAATCTTAGTGGTGGTAATCAACAAAAAGTTCAAGTTGCAAAATGGTTGTTTGCAGAACCTAGAATATTAATTTTAGATGAACCAACTAGAGGTATTGATGTTGGTGCAAAATATGAAATCTACACAATTATCAACCAACTTGTAGCAAACGGAATGAGCATCATCATGATTTCATCAGAACTTCCTGAAATTATGGGTATGTGTGATCGAGTTTATGTTATTGCTGAAGGTGTTCAAACCGCTGAGTTTAACATTGAAGATGCAACTCCAGAAAAAATCTTAGCGAAGGCAACATTATAGAGGTGAAAATATGAAAAAAATAAATCCAATACAAAAATACTTCTTAACGATGGGATCCATGTTAAGAACAAATATTCGTGACTATGGTATGTACATCGCATTAGGAGTGATATTCATTGTCTTCTCTATAATGACTGGTGGTAACTTTTTAAAACCAAACAACTTTACGAATTTACTTAACCAAACAGCTTATGTATCTGTACTTGCGGTTGGTATGACATTAGTTATTGTCACCAGACAGATTGACTTATCGGTTGGGTATTTAGGGGCATTCTTAGGAGCTTATGTCGTTGTTGCTGTTGAAGTAAACGGACAAAGTATTATCACAGCAGTTATAGCGGCTTTAATCATCACTATATTTGTTGGTTTTGTTAAAGGTTTCTTAGTTGCGAAAATAAAGATTCCAGCATTTGTTGTAACATTAGCAGGTATGTTTATTTTCAAAGGCTTCTTAATGCTTAAAACCAATAATAGAACAATTCCAACATCTAATTCATTCTTTAATAAAATTGGTGTAGGTTATTTGACTGAAAATACTGTCGGTACAGTAGATACACTTACTGCTATTGTTGGTGCTATATTGATTATATTACTCATTGTATTTGGTATCTATAAACGATTTAAAAATAAACGTTTAGGCATACCTTTAGAAAAAATAGAACTATTTGTTACTAAAACAATTATTATGTCAGGTTTGATATTCTTCATCGCTTATACATTATCTAGATTTAGAGGGATTTCATTCTTATTATTAATTACAGCAGTTATCGTTGTGATTTATCACATCTTTACGACTCAAACGGTATTAGGTAGAAGAATATATGCTGTGGGTGGTAACCCAGAAGCAGCAGAATTATCTGGTATTAGTGTTGAAAAAATATTAATTATTGTCTTTATTTCAATGGGTATCTTAGCGTTATTCTCTGGTGTCATGTATGCATCAATGCTTCAAAACACATCACCAAATCATGGACCATTTTGGGAACTTTATGCGATTGCTGCAGCCTATATTGGTGGAACAAGTGCTAATGGTGGTGTTGGTAAAGTTGTTAACGCATTTATTGGATCAGTTGTTATCATGTCACTTAAAAATGGTATGGCATTAGCAGCTGTTAACTCAAACATCGAACCAATTGTATTAGGGTCAGTTTTATTATTAGCTGTAATCTTTGACGTTTATACTAGAAATGTTAGAGGTGCAGATATGATTGGTATGCACTATGCGAAAAGAGAGTATAGAAAAGAGTTTAGGGCAGCTAAAGAAAATTTATTAAAAGCAAAACATGCTTTAAATGCTGCTAAAGCTAAAGAAAAGAAAGAAGTCATTGAAACTTATAAAGTTAAGTTTGATCAACTAAAGAAACAACAAACTGAAAGAAATAAATTGGCAAACAAGAAATCTTTAAGAGATTTAAAACAAGAGTTTAAGAGAGAAAAAGAAGCAAACAGTCCTGAAATCATCGAACTTGAATATCAATATACAAGTGCACTTGGAGAATATAATAGAATTAAAGATACTATTAGAAGTGCAACAGAAGATGATTACATATTGACTAAAAAGGTTACAAATTAATTAGTTTATAATGGTGCATAAGCACTAAATTATATAAAAAAAGGAGAAGAAAGAAAAATGAAGAGAATTTTTACATTAATTCTTGCAGTAGTAGTTGTATTGTCTTTAGCTGCTTGTGGTGGTAAAGAGATCAAAATTGGTGTCGTACTTCCAGATGCTTCTGAAGAAAGATGGGCAAATCAAGATGGCGCATTCTTTAAAGAAGAATTAGACAAACTTGGTGAAGGTTATGAATATGAGATTTTATTCTCAGATGGTGATGAAGCTAAAGAAAAACAAAATGTTGAAGCTTTAATCGCTAATGGCGCAGAAGTAATTATTATTACTGTTGAAGGTTCTGGTGCAGGTGCTGTTCAAGCTGCTCAAGAAGCTGGCGTTACATTAATCGCTCATGACCGTATGGCAAAAAGTTCAACTGAAACAGCTGATTTCTACACAACTTTCAATAGTTGGAATGTAGGTAAAGCTATGGGTAAACACTTAGTTGACGAAGCTAAAGCAGAAGGTTATACTTCAACTAACAAAGCTGACTTAGCTATCTTTGCTGGTAGAGTTGCTGACTGGCCAAATGCTACTTATTTCTTTGGTGGTGCTATGGAAGAAATTCAACCAAACTTAGACATCTTTAATATTATCAATATTAATGATGATTTCAGTGATTTAGCATTCTATACAGAAGCTACATTTAATGATGCTGCTAAAGCTGCATTACAAGCTGCTATGAATCCAGTTGACACTGACTGGAATGCTGAAACAGCTGGTACTAAAGCTGCTGCATTAGTATCCAATTTAGAAAGTAAGAATCTTAAGACTAGTGACGATGTATTCGTATTAGCTCCAAATGATGACACTTCAGCTGCAATTCGTCAAGAATTCGCTAAAATGGCTAATGAATATGATGGATACTATACAACTGGTCAAGATGCTTCAGACGTTGCATTAGCTAGTTTACTAGGCGACGAAGTAAATGGTAAAGGCGTTCAAACTATGACAGTATTTAAAGATACTCATAAATTAGTTATTAACTCAGTTACTATTGCTAAAAACGTAATTGATGGTAAAGATGGATTAACTGGTTTAACTGGTGGTCCAGAAATCGATGGTGTACCAACTGCGTATACTTTAATTGATACTTTAACTATTGATGACAAACAAAATACTTATGACTTGATCTTCAAGACTGGTTATAAGAAAGAAGATAACTCTACATTCGCTAATATCGATTTTGATGAATACAAGTAATAAGAGTTAACACAATTTAACAAGTAAAGCATTCTAGATTCTAGGGTGCTTTATTTTTTTATTGATAAATTTAAAATCATATGCTATACTGAATATAGAATTAAGGCTAACCTTAATAAAATATAAATGAATAGGTGATTATATGTTAAATTGGTTTATGGATTTAAATCCAGTTGTCCAAGCTTTACTTGGGACATTGTTTACTTGGGGGTTAACTGCAGCAGGGGCTGCATTAGTTTATTTTTTTAAAACGATTAATAGAAATGTATTTAATTTAATGCTTGGATTTGCATCAGGGGTTATGATTGCTGCCAGCTTCTGGTCTTTATTAGCACCAGCAATTGATATGGCAAATGAACAAGGTGCAATCTCATGGCTTGTTGTTGCGATAGGCTTTGCCTTAGGTGGAGTATTCTTATATATTGCAGATAAAACTGTACCACATATGCATTTTGGGATGAATCATGATAAAGAAGGGATTCCTACAAAGTTAAAAAGAAATATATTATTAGTCTTTTCGATTACGCTTCATAATATTCCTGAAGGTTTAGCTGTAGGTGTTGCTTTTGGAGCTGTACAATATACAACAGGTGATCCTTTAGCTGCAACTCTTTCTGCCATTGGACTTGCATTAGGTATTGGGATCCAAAACTTTCCTGAAGGTGCTGCAGTATCTATTCCGCTTAGACAAGAAGGTCTATCTAGAAATAAAGCCTTTTTCTTAGGACAACTTTCAGGAATTGTAGAACCGATTGCTGGGGTTTTAGGTGCAGTACTTGTACTTAGTGTAAGTAAAGTGCTACCTTATGCGTTAGCTTTTGCTGCAGGTGCTATGATTTATGTAGTTGTTGAAGAGCTTATTCCAGAGGCACAACAAAAAGTAACGCCAAAAGGTGCACATTATGCAACCTTTGGAGTCATGATTGGATTTATCATCATGATGATGCTAGATGTAGCATTAGGTTAAGAAAGAAGGTATGTTTAAGTGTTAAATAGAGCTGAAGAAGATTATATAAAAGCAATCTATGAATTAACCATACAAAATGAAAGAGATTTAGTAAAAAGCAATGAAATATCTGAATATTTTGGTTATTCTGATCAATCAATTAATGAAATGATCAAAAAATTAAATACTAAAAAACTTGTTACATTTAAACCTTATGTAGGTATATCTTTAACCAACAAAGGTAAAAAAGAAGCGATTAGAATGATTAGAGCTCATCGTATTTGGGAAGTTTTTCTTACCGATAAACTAGGGTTTTCATGGGAAAATGTTCATGAAGATGCTGAAAAACTAGAACATGCAACAAGTGATGAAGTATTAAATCGTCTTTATGAATTTATAGGAAAACCAGATTATTGCCAACACGGAAATCCAATTCCTGATGTATCCGGACACATTAAAAAATCATCAACAATTTCATTATTCTCATGTGAAGTTGGTCAAACTTTTAAAATGACAAGAGTCTTAGATTTTAAAGCATTACTTGTGTATTTAAATGAAGAAGGTATTAAACTAAATGATGAAATCACTATTAAAGAAAAAGATTTATTTAATGGTATTATAAAAATAAGCCATCATGATAGACTTGTAACAATGTCTATTAAAACAGCAAAAATGTTGTTTGGTGAAGTTATATAATTTGGATATATAAAGGAGGCAAGTTATATGTTAAAAGATCTTTTACAAAAAGATAAAAAACAAATACTAAATGAATTACAAGACATCCATGGATATGACTTAGCCCAGTCCTTTTTAGAGTTATCTGATGAAGAAAAAGAAAAATTATATAAAATAGTTAATAATGAAGTTCTTGCTGAGATCGTCTCTTATCTAGAACCAGATGTTGGGGCTTCTGTATTACTTGAGTTTGATCTTGTAAAACAAAAAGATCTTATAGAAAACATGGAACCTGATGATGCTGTTGATATTATCCAAGAGATGGACCAAGATGATCAAAATGCTTTATTATCTGTTTTAGATGATAAGGATGATGTCTTATCATTAATCCATTACGATGACGATGAAACTGGTTCTGCTATGACGAATCTTTTGATTCGATTAAAAGCTGATTTAGATGTCAAACAAGCAACTAAAATTTTGATTAAACAAGCACCAGACGTAGAAACAATTTCTACGTTATTTGTTGTAGATGATGACGATAAATTTTTAGGTATTGTTGGCTTGAAAAAATTGTTAAAAGCGAAAATGCCGACAACTATTTTTGAACTTATTGAAGAACATCCATATGTTTTTGATAAAGACCCTATTATAGAAACCATACGTAAAATTAGAAACTATGCAATTTATGAAATGCCAGTTTTAAATGAGGAACAAAAATTATTAGGTATCGTAACACTAGATGACGCTCTAGATATTTATGAAGAAGAAGCTCAAGAAGATTTTGAAAAGTTAGCTGCTCTACCAGAAACGACTGATAAAAATATTTTTAAAACTGCTATGCATAGAATACCATGGCTTTTAATGCTACTTGCGATATCAATACCGATATCTTTAGTTACATCGATGTTTGAAGAGATTTTAGCTGCTGTTGCAGTTTTAATCATCTTTCAACCACTTATTTCTGGATCAGCCGGAAATGTAGCAACTCAGACATTAGCTGTTACTTTAAAAATGTTATCTAAAGATGAAGGTGGGGTTGCAAAAAACTCATTAAGAGAAATTGTAACTGGCATGATCAATGGTTTAGTCATTGGGCTTGCAGCTTTTGGAATCACATTTATTTTCACATCGATTAATAAATCTTTGACAGACATACCTTTAACGATTGCGCTTGTTGTTGGACTATCTTTATGGCTTACAGTGCTTATTGCACCTATGATAGCTGTTATTGTACCAATTACATTAAAACTCTTTAAAATAGACCCTGCAGTTGCTAGTGGACCATTTATAACAACGATTATTGATATATCAGCTATATCTTTATATTTCGGTCTTGCTACACTTCTTATAGGAGGTGTGTAAGATGCCCAAAAATATTAACTTTAAGCATAGTGATGCATTACTTAATAAAATGTTTGATGCGATTCACGGATATGATTTAGCACTTTTGTATCCAAATTTAGAATCTATTGAAAAAAAGCGTATGATTGAACTCATCAAAGATGATAAACTATCGGATATGTTTGTAGAACTAGAGCATATAGATCAATTAGATGTTTTAAGCTTTTTATCACAAGCAAAGCAAAAGCAACTTATTAAGAGTCTAGAAAGTGATGATTTAAAAGAGTTTATTGAAAATCTAGATCAAGAACAACAAAAAGAGTATTTAAAATATTTATCTAAAGTAAAAGCAAAAACTATTGAGCTTTTACTCACTTATGAAGATGATCATGCAGCTTCCATTATGACCACAGATTTTATAACAATTGAAGATCATATGACCATAAAAGAAGCTACAAATAAAATAACGACAACTTCTAAAGACAATGATTATATTGATACTATCTTTGTTGTTAATGAAAGAAAAGAACTGATTGGTTCAATTGATATCAAAGACTTGATAATCGCACGGTCAAACCAATCTCTAACACAAATGATTGAGGAAGAAGACTATTTTGTCTTAGAAAATGATTCTATTGAAAAAGCGATTGATATGGTCCAAGATTATGATAAAAATGCTATTCCCGTATTAGATCATCAACACCATATTATAGGGATTATTACTGCTGATGATATCTTTGATGAATTGATTGAAGATTATGATGATGATTATCAAAAAATAGCACTTGTTCAAGATCATACTTCATCATTAACATCAATAGAACGTAGTAAACAAAGACTCCCCTGGCTATTTGTTGCTGTGTTATTAAATTTGATTACAGTGTCACTTTTATCAATGTTTGAAGCTACTCTTGAAGCAGTTACTGTTTTAGTTTTATTTCAACCGATGATTTTAGGGATGGCAGGCAATATAGGCACGCAAAGTCTAGCAGTCACAATTTTAGGATTACATCAAGATCTTTTTGATCAAAAGCATAAAACTAAAAAACATATATTTAAAGAAATATCTATTGGACTACTTAATAGTTTTATTTTAGGAATGCTTGCGTTTTTATTTGTAACAACGCTATTATCAATTACGAATACTTCAAACCAATCAGCGTTTGATATAGCACAAGTTGTTGGTATAGCTATATTTAGTGCTATGAGTATTTCTTCAATGATGGGTGTTATCGTGCCGCTTACATTAGACCGATTTAAAATAGATCCTGCATCAGCATCTGGACCTATTATGACTACGATTAATGATATTATTGCGCTTGTCTTATATTTTGGTATTGCGACAATTATGTTTTTATAAAATCTCATACTTACTATGTTATAATAAGTGGGTAGAAAGAAGGTATGAAAGATGGAAAATTATATTAAAATTTATGAAGAAACAAGAAAAAAACTAAAAGCTTATGGCTATATGATGTGGCTGATGAGTTGGGATCGTGAAACTGAAGCTCCTAAAGCATCTTTAGCATATAGTGCAAAGCAATTTTCAGTGATTCAAGAAGAATTATATAAAATTGAATCTGATCCTGAATACATGGACGCAATTGAAAAATTATATGAGAACATAGAACAACTAGAAGACCCAGATTTTAAAGTAGAAATTAAAAATGCTTATAAAGATTTAAGAATGATTAAAAAAGTTCCAAAATCAGAATATTTAGCTTATGGATTACTCACTCAAGAAGGTCCACATATTTGGGCTGAAGCTAAAGAAAAAGATGATTTTGAAATGTTTAGACCAATATTAGAAAAGATTGTTGATTTTAATAAAAAGTTAGTTAAATATTTAGAAACTGACGAGTTAAAAGGATATGATGTACTTCTTGATATGTATGAAGAAGGTTTTGGTGTTAAAGAATATGATTTATTTTTTAATACAGTAAAAGAAGATTTAGCACCATTTGTTTTAGAAGTTACAAAAGCTAAACATCGTTTTAGTAGAAAATTAACTAAGGGTATTTTTCCAAAAGATGGTCAAATAAAGTTTTCGAAATATTTAATTGATGTCTTTAATTACGATAAAAATAAAGGTGTTTTAAAAGAAAGTGCACATCCATTTACTTCAGGTGTAAGTAGTGTAGATACACGTATTACTACTAGATATCATGAAGATAATCTTGCATCAAGTATTTTTTCAACGATTCATGAAATGGGTCATGCGATCTACGAACTTCAAAATGATGAAAAATATGATGATACAATGCTTCATGGTGGTACAAGTTTAGGTATCCATGAGTCAGAATCAAGAATGTATGAAAATATGATTGGTAGATCATATGCGTTTTGGAAAATTCATTATCCAAAACTTGTAGAAATTTTTCCTAAACAATTAAAAAATATTAGTTTAGAAGAATTTTATAAGTACATTAATCGTTCAGAGCGTTCTTTAATTAGAATTGAAGCTGATGAGCTTACTTATGCACTTCATGTGCTTGTTCGTTATGAATTAGAAAAACAATTAATCAGTGGCAAATTGAAAGTTAAGGATCTTCCTAAACGTTGGAATGGCATGATGAGCAAATATGTTGGTAAAAGACCAACAACAGATAAAGAAGGCGTCTTACAAGATATTCATTGGTCATTTGGTTCATTTGGATATTTCCCAACATATGCATTAGGTTCAGCTTATGCTGCACAAATATATGATGCAATGAATAAAGAAATCAATATTGAAGAAGCAATATTAAATAACCAAATTCATTTGATTAATGATTGGTTAAAAGAGCATGTTCATCGTTTTGGGAAATCTAAGACACCAAAAGAAATATTATTAATCGCAACAAAACAAAATTTTGATCCATCATATTATGTAAATTATTTAAAAAGAAAATTTAGTGAATAAGGAAAAATAAATGCAATCCATACGCTCTTTATATCAAGTTGGATACGGACCATCTAGCTCCCATACCATGGGTCCAGCTAAAGCCTGTAAAATTGTGAAAGAACAATATCCATACATTCAAACATACGACATCACATTATTTAATTCTTTTGCTTTAACAGGTAAAGGTCATTTAACTGAAGAAGCGATAAAAGATACGTTGTCACCAGCGATGGTGACTTTTTCCTCATCTATAGATCTTAAAAAGCATCCTAATACAATGGTTATTAAAGGTATTTTTGAAGATAAAGTCATTGTTGAAAAAGAAATGCAAAGTGTTGGTGGTGGACGGATCGTCTTTGTTGGTGAAGATGAAATAGATCCAATGATTTATCCCCATCATACGTTGAAAGCTATAAAAAAATATTGTAAAGAAAATCAAATGTCTTTATATGATTATGTTGTCATGGTTGAAGGAGAAGATATTAAACTTTTTTTACAAGACATATGGCAACACATGAAGGCTTCTGTAGAACGTGGTATAAACACAAAAGGTGTTTTACCTGGACCACTTAAAATGAAGCGAAAAGCTTATGATTTATATCATAATCTAAAGCCTAGTGAGATTCCTGAAATCACTGAAAATAGATTAGTCAGTAGTTATGCATTTGCAGTTAGTGAAGAAAATGCAAGTGGCGGTATCATCGTAACAGCTCCGACTTGTGGAGCATGTGGCGTCTTACCTGCCTTACTTTATTATATGCATACTAGACATGAATTTTTAACAGAAGAACGTGTGATCGAAGCTTTAGGTGTTGCAGGATTATTTGGTAATTTGATCAGATATAATGCATCGATTAGCGGTGCAGTTGCAGGATGTCAAGCAGAAATAGGTTCTGCGTGTTCCATGGCTGCTGCAGCACATGCAACGTTATTTAAACTCAAGATAGAACAAGTGGAATATGCAGCAGAAATTGCGATGGAACATCATCTAGGATTGACTTGTGATCCTGTTAATGGATATGTTCAAATTCCATGTATAGAAAGAAATGCAGTTGCAGCACTTCGTGCAATTGATGCATGTGGATTATCTTATTTCTTAAGTGATTCAAGAAAAATAAGTTTTGATACTGTTATTGAAACAATGTATCAAACTGGCCTTGATATGCATCAGTCTTATAAAGAGACTTCACAAGGTGGTTTAGCAAAACATTTCAAAGAGGATGATAATGATGACGTTAACTGTTGGTAGTCAATTAATTGGTAAAGTAATAGATGTAGATTATAAAGGACAAGGTGTAATTAAGCACGAAGGATATGTTATATTTGTGCCAAAATTACTTATTGGTGAACTTGCTAAAGTTGAAATCACCACAATGAAGAAAAGTTTTTGTCAGGCAAAAATAATTGAAATTACTCAAAAAAGTGAGCATAGAGTACATGATGAAGTACCATTAGATGCACTTGATTTGTATCATATGTCGCTTGATGAGCAATTAAGATGGCAAGAGCATATTACTAAAGATACTTTTAAAAAAATAGCAAATCTAGATGTCGATTTAAATGAAACACTACATGATGATAGAGATGTTTATTATAGAAACAAATCTGTTTTTCATGTCATGCAACAAAATGTATTAAAATTGGGATTATATGATGAATCTAAACATACACTTGTTGAAGTAGATCATTATATTTTATCAGACGAAATAACAAATAAGGTTTTGAAATTTATTTCAGATAAAGCATTTAATATCTCAAGAAATTCTTTAACACATGTTGTTTTTAGAACCAATTTAAATGGACAAATTCTTATAACATTCGTCTCTAAAAATGAACTTGTACGTGGTATAGATCAAATTGTAGAAAGTCTAAGTTCAATGGATGAAGTCGTTGGTATCACATTAAATATCAATCGTAATCACAAAGTGATTTTAGGTAAAGATAGTAGAATTCTATATGGGGGAAACCTTATTACAGAGCGATTAAACAATTTAGATATACCAATAAGCGATCAAGCATTTTTCCAAATTAATTTACCACTTGTCACTAAAGCTTATGATATTATAAAAAAAGATTTAAAGCCTACAGATATCGTACTTGATGCATATAGCGGCATAGGTTCAATTGGGTATTATATCTATGATCAAGTTAAAAAGGTTATTATGGTTGAATCGAATGAGCAAAATATTATCTTAGCTGAACAAGTCAAAGAAAGATATCAAATCAAGAATGTTGATATAATTCATGAACGCGCTGAAAAATTTTCAACAGATAAAACGATTCATAAAGTGATATGTGATCCGCCTAGAAATGGATTGATGCCTGAATTTGTGGGAATGCTTCAAAAATTAAAACCGATAAAAATATATTATCTATCTTGTGATGTTAAAACATTAGCAAGAGATATATCAATCCTTGAAGAATTATATGAAATAGAAAATATATATCCGATAAGAATGTTTTATCATACAACTTCACTTGAAACATTAGTTATTTTAAAGCGTAAATAAAAATAGAAGCAAACCTCAATTAGGTTTGCTTCTTGTATTTTATAAACATATTATGCTTTTTTTCATGACCAATAGTTGTTGTTCTTCCATGTCCTGGATAAAGTTCAGTCTTATCAGGTAATAAATCATACATTTTTTCAATGCTTTTTCTAATCTCACTGAAATCTGAGAAGGGTAAGTCTGTTCGACCAATGGTTTCATAAAATAATGTATCTCCAGAAAAACAAATGAGCTCATCCTCATTATAAAGAATTGTTCCACCTTGTGTATGACCAGGTGTTTCATAGACTATAAATTGATAATTATCTAAAGATAGAATAAAGCCCTCTTCGATATACTCATCTACAGGAATAATGTGTCCAACACGATTATATATGGAATCTGTCATCCAGATTTCATCTTTTTTTGGTGCGTAGACTTTCGGATTATATAATGCTTTTAATTTTTTGATACCACCTACATGATCAATATGTCCATGGGTTGCATATATAGCAATTAAATCTAATTGATTTTCAGATAAAAATTGAGTGATTTCATCACTTTCATAACCTGGATCAATAATGATCGCTTTTTGATTATGATATACGATATAACAATTACTTCTATAAGCTCCTAATGTAAAACTTTTAATTTTCATATATATCACCAAAATTAGTATAGCATAAAATATTTTTATTATCATATATCAAGCAATTTTAGATGAAAACATATATAATAAACGAGGTAAAGGAAGTGACATTTATGAAAATAGCGCAAAGTTATGTTGACCTAGTTGGTCATACACCATTATTAAGATTAAACAATTATGAAAAACTAGTTGGTGCACACGCAGAAATCGTTGTAAAACTAGAAAATTTAAACCCGATGGCAAGTGTAAAAGATCGATTAGCATTTGCATTGATAGATGCCATTGAAAAAAAAGGATTGGTCAAAGAAGATACAGTTTTTGTAGAGCCTACTAGTGGAAACACGGGTATTGGACTCGCATTTATATGTGCATCAAAAGGTTATAAATTAATATTAATCATGCCAGAGACAGTAAGCAAGGAACGTGTTCAAATTGTTAAAGCTCTAGGTGCGAAAGTTATTTTAACAAAACAAGAACTTGGCATGAAAGGTTCTATTGAAAAAGCTAGAGAACTTTTAAATGAGCACAGTAATTATGTTATGCCTCTTCAGTTCGAAAATCTTGCAAATCCAGAAATTCACAGAAAAACTACAGCTGTTGAAATATTAGATGATACGGATCGTAAATTAGATTATTTTATTGCTGGTGTAGGTACTGGTGGTACTATTACTGGAACAGGTGAAGTTTTAAAAGATCAAATTGATCATATTAAAATCATTGCAGTTGAACCGAAGGGATCGCCAATGATTTCTAAAGGTGTTGCAGGACCACACAAAATCCAAGGGATTGGTGCAGGATTTATACCTAAGGTCCTTAATGTAGATATTATTGATGAAGTTATTACAGTATCAGATGAGGATGCAATCAACACAGCTAGATTACTTGCAAAAACAGAAGGTGTATTTGCTGGTGTATCATCTGGGGCTATATTATTTGCGGCTACAGAGATAGCAAAAAGAGAAGAAAATAAAGGGAAGAGGATTGTTGCGATCGTTTGTGATACAGGTGAACGATATTTATCGACAACATTATATGAGTAATTATGTTCTTTAAATGTACGGTTAAAGATGTAAATTCTGCTAAAAAATTTGATCCAGCTGCACCGGGGTGTTTTATGTTATTTTTTACATATCCAGGTGTAATAGCTTTAAGAAGACATAGAGTTGCACATTTCTTTTGGAAAAAGGGGTTAAAAACATTAGCGAGACTTATAAGTTATAGAACAAGAAGAAAAACAGGTATTGATATTCATCCAGGTGCAACGATTGGCAAAGGGGTATTCATTGATCATGGTATGGGTGTTGTTATCGGTGAAACTGCTGTGGTAGGAGACAATTGCGTCTTATACCATGGTGTTACTTTAGGAGCAAACACTTTTGAGAAAGTTGATAGACATCCTAAAATAGGAAATAATGTAATCATTTATGCAAACGCAACGATTATTGGTCCTATTCATATTGGGGATCATAGTATTGTTGGAGCACATTCAGTGGTCGTAAAAGATGCGCCAGCACACAGTAAATTAATAGGTATCCCAGCACATAAAAACATGAAATAATCACTCGAAAGAGTGATTTTTTTATAATTGTTTATAATCTTAATTATATCTTTATAAAGCGATTAACTCTTGTTTATTATAAACACCGTTTTTATTTATAATTTTTATCATTTCTTTTGATTTGTAAGGTGTTCTTGATTAAAATAAGCATGTTAGTATTTCACTTTGGAGGTTTAGCATGTTTGTTGTGACAAAAACATTGTATATAGAAAAAGAGCACACACATAATTTTATAAATAGATTTCAAGTACAAAGTCCTTTATTTTCATTTAAGGGTTTTATTAAGCGCGAAATTTTAATCAATCGTAAAAATAAAGATCATGACATCATTTTGATTAAAGTCCACTTTGGTGAGATTACAGATTATTATCGTTGGGAAGGTAGTAAAGAGCACATAATGATGCATAAACAGCAAAAAAATAGTCCTATTGGACTTTTGCGTATGGAAAAGCAAAATTATGAACTTTTGACAGAAGATACATATGAGGCATTATAAAAGATTACTACTCATCATTATTTGGATCATTTTAGTTTTATTATCACTAAGAATAGGTGTTCTTGATTTTACTTTTAAAAAACTATTTGAACTAGATCCAGATGCATTAAACATATTATGGATTTCTAGAATACCAAGAACGATTGCGATCATTATATCTGCTTCAGCAATGAGTATTGCAGGATTAATCATGCAATCGATTAGTAAAAATAAATTCATATCACCATCAACTGCTGGGACTACTAATGCTGCAGTTTTAGGTGTTTTAATTGGATATCTAATTCTTGGGGAACAAACAATTTATGTAAGAACTATATTTGCATTTGTATTTTCATTAGCATTAACAGGTGTTTTTATGATGATGCTAAAGCGTATAAAATTTAAAAATGCGATTTATATTCCCTTGATTGGTATGATGTATGGAGCTTTAATTTCAGCGGTTGCAACATTTATTGCGCATAGATATCAAGCATTGCAGTTTTTAAACACAATAGGTGTTGGTGGATTTGCTAATAAAGCAATTGGAACATATGAATTATTATACTTAGTTATACCTGCTGTTGTCTTAGCATTTGTTTATGCAACGAGATTTAGTATTGCTGGGATGGGTGAAGATTTTTCAAAAAATCTAGGTGTTTCATATCAGTTTGTTGTCATGGTAGGATTAACAATTATTGCGATTATCTCATCATTAACATTTGTGATGGTGGGCATGCTACCTTTTATCGGATTAGTTGTTCCCAATTTAGTAAGTTATTACTATGGTGATCATGTAAAAAAAACGATATTAGATATTGCACTATTTGGATCTGCATTCGTTATGCTCAATGATATTATCTCAAGAGTTATTGTTTATCCATATGAAGTTTCTATTAGTTTTACGATGGGAATCACGGGATCTATTATATTTATGTGGATTATCTTTAGGAGAGTTCGCCATGCATAAGAAGAGAAAATATATGATTATCATGGCAATTTTAGCTTTTCTATCCATCATAGCTTACTTAGCTTTATGGATGCTAACAACAGATTATAATTTATTTCCAAAAGATCCAATCAAAGCTTTAGCAATGAAGCAAGCTATATTTAATATTATCGAAAGAAGATCTTATCAAGTGGTTGCGATGATTGTTGCTGCAATCTTGATTTCTACAACAACACTTGTTTTTCAAACATTAACAAGTAATCGTATTCTTACACCTAGTTTAATTGGGTTTGATGCAATCTTTGTAACATCACAAACTGCAATTGTCTTTTTCTTAAGCGAACAAAGCTTATTTTATTCAAATCCATATTTAAATTTTTTAATTACCGCATCGTTGATGCTTGTCATATCATTAATCATGTATCGCTTAATTTTAAGAAGAAATAAAAACAATATCATCTTTTTATTACTTTTCGGTATGATCTTATCAACGTTTTCGAGAAATTTCGCTAACTTTTTGCAAACGATTATGGATCCTAACCAATTTCAAAGTATTGCGATGCAAACAGAAGTTACCATATCAAATATGAATACATCAATTATCATCATGGTTGTTCCTATTATGCTTATTGTTTTAGGATTTATGATCAAAGATTTTAAGTATTTAGATATTATGAGTCTTGGAGAATCTCAAGCTATAGGTTTAGGCGTTGAATATCAGAAAAAGTTAAATGTGAGTTTAATCTATATCGCAATAGCAATGAGTATATCAACAGCACTTATTGGACCCATATCATTTCTTGGGTTAATTGCTGTAAATGCTGCTAGAGAAATACTAAAAACGTATAAACATATACATTTAATGTTTATGTCGAGTTTAATCGCAATCATTGCCTTAGTGCTAGGGCAAACGATCATTATAGAAACTGGATATTTAACAACAGTGACTGTATTGATTTCAATGTTTGGTGGATTATATATGATATATCTTGTGTTAAAGGAGAATAAAAAATGATTGAAATAAAAAATGTATCCCATGCATATGGTGAACTAGAGGTATTAAAAGACGTTAGTTTAAATATACCAGATCAAAAGATAACAGCACTTATCGGATCAAATGGTGCAGGTAAATCGACACTTTTAGGCGTGATTGCAAGATTGCTTAGCCATAAAAGTGGAAAAATTTATATTGATCAAGATGATATGAGTACCTTAAAACAACAAGATATTGCTAAAAGATTATCCATCTTAAAACAAACCAATCAAATGATGATTCGTATAACCATAAAAGAACTAGTTACATTTGGTAGATTTCCACATAGCAAATCAAGACTAAAAGAACATGACATCAAAAAGATTGATGATGCTATTGAATATATGAATTTAAAAGAGATTGAGCATAAATATTTAGATGAATTATCCGGTGGTCAAAGACAAAGAGCATATATCGCAATGATCTTAGCTCAAGATACGAAGTATATATTATTAGATGAACCACTAAATAATTTAGATATGAAATATGCAGTTGAGATGATGGTTATTTTACAAAAGTTAGTCAAAGATTTTAATAAAACGATTGTTGTAGTTATGCATGATATTAATTTTGCTGCAGCATTTTCAGATCATATTGTAGCGATGAAAGATGGTATGATCACTGATCAAGGAGATGTTAATTATATGATGGATAAAGCCATCTTAGACCATGTTTTTGATCATGACTTTTGTATTGCAGGTGTTCAAGGAAGAAAAGTATGTATTTATTATAACCAACAAGATGGTTTAAAAGACAATGAAAATATAAAACAAACAACTATATTACAAGACTACAGTCTATAAACATAAGGAGAAGAAAAAATGAAGAAAATATTAGTTTTTATAAGTATCTTCTTTATTGCGGCAACATTATCAGCTTGCAATAATGATCAAGATAATAATGGTAACAAAAATTTAGAAAGAGAAGAAGTAAGTATCACACAAACAATAACTACTGGTGCGCAAGTGAATGAAACTCAAGATGGTTTTGAAGGTGGACAAAGACAAGAAGTCACACAAACATTCTTATCAAATCCAGAGTCAGTTGCTATTTTTAGTTTTGATGTCTTAGACATACTAGATTATGTCGGTATTGATAAAACATCTATAACAATGTTAGGTATTCCTAAAAGTAATCTTCCAGTATATTTACCAGATTACAAAGATGACCAATACAAGAATGTTGGAACACTATTTATGCCAGATTTAGATGCGCTTGATTTATTTATGCCTGACTTAATTATTATTGGTGGTAGATCTGCAAGTTCATATGACTTGCTATCAGAACAATATCCAAATGCTGATATCCTAGATGTATCATTTGTATACGGTGATTATATAGAAGGTCTAGAACAAAATGTAGAAAATATTGGAAAAATATTTACAACCATTACAGCAGAGTTAAATGAAGAACTAGATTTAATAAAATCAGAACTAAATGAAGTGAAAGAAGTTGTAAAAACATATGATGCATTATTTGTTTTAGTTAATGGCGAATCGCTATCATTTTATGGTGCTGAAGGAAGATTTGCAGTTTTATATGATGAATTTGGATTTATCCCATCAGATGATAAAGATGATACAGGTCAATCACATGGTGAACTAATCGGATATGAGTATATTGCAGCAGTTAATCCAACAGTTATATTTTTAATGGATAGAGGTGCAGCAATTGGCAATGCATCAGGTGTAGAAAGTGTTTTAGATAACGCATTAATTAAAAACACAACAGCAGGAACAAATGGTGATATTTATGAACTTTCTGGTATTGCATGGTATATATCTGCAGGTGGTTTTCAATCAACATATATGATGATTTCTGATATCGAAATATTTACCTCATCTATTTCATCATAAATTCAAAAGATAAGCATAGATTCATTGACAAAACTTAAAAAATTTGATATCATAAATTGAATTTTAGGAGGATGCTTATGATTTGGGTAGATTGGATAGCAGTTATCTCATCAGTATTATTAATCATCGCAGTATTATTACAATCATCAGATGATAATATTCAAGATGCATTTAGTGGTGAGAAATCTGAGTTATTTAAAAACAAAAAAATACGTGGTATGGAATTATTCCTAACTCGTGCATCAATCGTATTATCAGTAGTTATGATTGTATCAATTGTTTTATCAAATAACATTGCAAGATAATAAAAAAGAATAATATTTAAAAAGTGTTTCTTTTGTGAAACGCTTTTTTTCGTAATGGAGGAATCCTATGGCACAAAGATATTTTTTAAATAAAAATGCTTTTGAAAAGCAATTGATTACTGGTGAAGATGCACATCACATCATTAGGGTGATGAGAATGAAAATCAATGATCAAATTATTGTATGTTTTGATCAATCTTGTTATCAAGCAAAACTAACTGAAATAAATAATGATGTCAGTTTTGAGATTCAAGAAAAATTGGAACAAACAAAGTCTTTAGATATCACACTTATCCAAGGCTTACCAAAGGGTAATAAAATTGATTTTGTTAGTAAATACGCAACTATTTACGGCGTATCAAATATCGTGTTTACTGAAATGCAACGCTCAATTTCAAAAGAAAAAAACACAGAAAACAAAATCAAACGATTAGAAACAATTGCTAAAGAAGCAGCAGAGCTAGCACACAGGTTTGATGTACCACAAATATCGTTTATTAAAAATTTAAAATTGGTTAATTTTGATCAATTTGACATGATATTGATAGCAGATGAAAACGAGAAAACCAAAACGTTAAATGATGTTATAACAAGTGTAGATATAAATAAAAAATATGCTTTAATTATCGGTCCAGAAGGTGGCATAACAGATGATGAAAGAGTTTTTTTCAAAAACCTTAATGCTAGTTTTATTTCTCTTGGATCTAATATTTTACCTACAGAAATTGCTTCAATTTATGCCCTAACATACTTCTCATTAAAAAAATGTGAATAATTTTGACAAATAGTAAAAAATCATATATAATGTAAAAGGCTATTAAATCTAAGCGTGGAAGGAGGGCAGACTATGCCTAAAACAGTTGTTCGCGAAAAAGAAACATTAGAAGATGCTTTACGTCGCTTTAAACGTGATGTTTCTAAGTCAGGAAACCTCCAAGAAGCTCGCAAGCGTGAATTTTACGTTAAACCTAGTGTAGAACGTAAGGATCGTGCACGTGCAGCACGCGCTAAGAAAAAGTAAATCGTGAAGAAACGCACCAAATTGGTGCGTTTTTATATCATTTATCATTGAAAAAAGTACTTCTGTGCTTTTTTATTTTTTCGCATGTGGTATAATAAATACACGATAAGGAGCTGATTTAATGAAATTAAATCAACAAATTCATCATGCTGAATCAATCAGTAGACTTGTTGGTGTTCAAGATCGTAATCTCTTAGTTTTTAAACAATATCTAGGTGTATTAATTTCAATTCGAGGTTCTGAAATAATCACAGACGCAAAAAAAGAAATGCTCCCACTTTTGGAAGCTATTTTTACTGTTTTAATTCAGTTAGCTGAACATCAAATTCAGTTTAATGAACGTGATGTTATGTATATCATTAAGTTGGCTGAAAAAGGTGAATTAGAAGGTGTTTTTGAATTATACAATAATCGTGAAAAAATATTAGTTAATGATCAAGGGAAATCCATTTATCCAAAAACGTTTAATCAAAAATATTATATCAAAGCTATTGAATCTTATGATTTAACTTTTGGAGTTGGTCCAGCCGGTACTGGTAAAACATATTTAGCGGTTGCAGCTGCAGTAAGAGAGTTAAAACAAGGAAAAGTTAAAAAACTTATATTGACAAGGCCAGTTGTAGAAGCTGGAGAGTCATTAGGATTTTTACCAGGTGATTTAAAAGAAAAAGTTGACCCATATTTGGTACCTTTATATGATGCACTTTATGAAATGTTGGGCGTGCAAACAACGATGCAACTTTTAGAAAAAGGTGTTATTGAGATTGCACCACTTGCATATATGCGTGGTAGAACACTAGAAAATGCATGTGTCATATTAGATGAAGCACAAAATACGACAAAATCACAAATGAAAATGTTTTTAACAAGATTAGGATTTTCTTCTAAAATGATAGTTACTGGTGATCCATCACAAACAGATTTAAAAAATCATAAAGAGAATGGATTAAACGAGGTATTAACAATTTTAGATCATATGGATGATATCAAAATCATTACTTTTGATAAGTTAGATGTCGTAAGACATCCATTAGTTCAACATATACTTGAAAGGTACGATCAAAATGAAGGTTAATATACATAATCAAACCAGTGATGAAGTTAAGCAAGTTGAAAAACTTTTAAAAAAGGTTTTTAAAACAATTAAAGAAAAACTAAGTATGGAAATTGTATTTGTAACACTTGATCAAATTCATAAAATGAATGTTGATTATAGACAAATTGATAGACCAACTGATGTTTTATCTTTTGTTAATGATGATCCATCAATCAAATCATTAGGAGATATATTTATCTCATTAGAGAAAGCAAAACAACAAGCGGATGATTACGAACATTCTTTTGAAAGAGAAGTTGGATTTCTTGCGGTTCATGGATATCTTCATTTAAAGGGATATGATCACCATACACCTGAAGAAGAAAAAGAAATGACAGAAATGCAAGAAAAGATATTAAATAAAGTTAAATTACAAAGGAGCACAAAATGAAAAATTTAGAACAAGCAAAAATTGCGAGACTTAAAGCTTATGTACCTTATTCAAAATTTAAGGTAGGTGCAGCGATTGAGTTAAAAGATGGTACTTATATTCATGGAGCGAACATAGAAAATGCAAGTTATCCATTATCAAATTGTGCAGAAAGAAGTGCATTGTTTTCTTTGCTTAGTCAAGGTTATAAAGTAGAAGATATTAAATCAATGACGATTGTTGCTGATGCAAAACATCCTGTTTCTCCTTGTGGTGCATGTAGACAAGTGATGCATGAACTTATGCCAAAAGGCACTAAAATTTATTTAGCAAATTTAGAAGGTGAAATTAAAGAAACGGATCCAGATGATTTATTACCTTATGCTTTTGAAGAATTCGAAGGAGACAAGGATGCATAAATCAGGGTTTATAGCGATTGTAGGTAGACCGAATGTAGGTAAGTCAACGTTACTTAATGCGTTAATTGGTCAAAAAGTTGCAATCATGAGTCCTAAACCTCAAACCACCAGACATCGAATCACTGGTGTATTATCTGAAGAGGATTATCAAATGATTTTTGTTGATACACCTGGTATGCATAAGGGTAAGGATTTATTAAACAAAACAATTGATAAAGTGGCTGTATCATCATTAAAAGATGTTGATATGGTTTTATTTGTTGTTGATCGAGCAAAAACAGCTGCTGAAACATTTGTGATGAATTATTTTAAAGGATTAAAAAAACCAATATTTTTAGTTATAAATAAAATTGATGAACTTAAATCAAAAGCAGAAATTGATGCACTCATTATGAGTTATTTAGGATCTTATGAGTTTGAAGGGTATTTTCCTGTTTCTGCAAAAGATTTAACACATATTGATAAGATTAAGGCAGCACTTTTAAAATATTTACCAGAAGGACCTAAATATTTTCCACCTGAAATGAAATCAGATCAAACAGAAACAGTCATGATGAGTGAACTTATTCGTGAAAAAATACTATATTTCACTGAACAAGAAATTCCACATGCTGTTGCTGTTGTTATTGAAAGTATCTATCATAATCAAGAATTAAATCAAGTTGATGTTTCAGCACTCATCGTTGTTGAAAGACCAACACAAAAACAGATTCTAATTGGTCGTGGTGGAGAAAAAATGAAACATATAGGATCTGAAGCTAGAAAAGAAATTAATAAAGTGTTAGACACAAAAATTCATTTGACACTTTGGGTGAAAGTGAAAAAAGATTGGCGAAATCGTCCAAGTGATTTAAAAGCATTTGGATTTGGAGAATAAATTATGGAAGGGTTAATATTTAAGGTACAACCATATAAAGAAACCTCTAGATTGCTTTTTGTATTTACACCTGTAGGTAAAGTTACTTTAGTCGCTAAAGGTGCACAAAAGGTTACAGATAAATCAAGAGTTATTTCTCAATATTTAACCCATATCTCATTTAAAGAACAAAAAGATAAATCTTTTTATACGATGCAAGAACCTAAAATCATTAATGAATTTTCTATTTTAAAAGCTGATTATCATAAAACTAAACAAGCAGCTTTAATTTTAGAAATTATTGATCAATTAATGATTGATGATTTAAACTATAAAGATATTTTTAATGATGCGATTTTAGCACTTAATGAAAAAGATATTAAAGTATCAAGTTTAAGTTTTGCATTAAAAGTATTAAAACCGTTAGGTTATGCGCTAAATTTAGATGCAGATGGAAGACAAATCATAGGACTTAGTATTGAAAAAGGTGGATTAGTTTATCAAAACGAGGTATTTCCTATTGATTTAAACACAAAAGACGCTATATTTCTTTTAAAACTTTATTATTTACCTTATAATGAACATGGTATCTATGAAATAGATATCTTAGAAAAAATAGAGTTTTTTATTAAAAAATATTACCAATATCACTTAAATGTGACACTAAAGCACTTAAAATAGAAAGTTAAAGGATGTGGACAGATGGTTTCATTAGACAAGATTGTACAATTCGCAAAATCAACAGGATATATTTATCAAGGTAGTGAACTTTATGGAGGGTTAGCTAATACTTGGGATTATGGTCCACTTGGTAGTTTGCTTAAGAAAAATATTAAAGACGCTTGGATTCAAAAGTTCCAAAGAGAAACTGAACATAACGTTTTAGTAGATACATCAATTTTATTAAATAGTGAAGTTTGGAAGGCGAGCGGACATGTGGGTGGATTTAGTGATCCTCTTACAGAATGTAAGAAATGTAATCAACGTTTTAGAGCAGATCAATTAATTGAATCGTTTGATTCTAATGTAGATCCAAATGGATGGAGTACAGATCAAATGTATGATTATCTTGTTAATCAAGAAGTCAAATGCCCAAGTTGTGGTGCTCATGATTTTTTACCTATTCGTAAATTTAATATGATGTTTGAAACACATCAAGGTGTTGTAAAAGAACAAGCTGATCAAATATACTTAAGACCAGAAACAGCACAAGGTATTTTTATTAACTTTAAAAATATCCAAAGAACAACTAGAAGAAAACTACCTTTTGGCGTTTGTCAAGTGGGGAAATCATTTAGAAATGAAATTACACCAGGTAACTTCATCTTTAGAACAAGAGAATTTGAACAAATGGAATTAGAATTTTTTGTAAAACCAGGCACTGAACTTGAGTGGTTTGAATATTGGAAACAGTTTTCAATGAACTGGCTTTATCAATTGGGATTATCTAGAGAAAATTTAGTCTTTGATGATCATAAACCAGAAGCTTTAAGCCATTATTCAAACGCAACCACTGATATTAGATATAAGTTTCCGTGGGGTTATGATGAACTTTGGGGCATAGCATCTCGTACAAATTACGATTTAAACGCTCACCAGTTACAATCAAACCAAAACTTAGAGTATTTAGATCCTGAAACAAACGAAAAATATTTACCTTATGTTATTGAACCTTCAGTAGGTGTTGAAAGACTTTTATTAGCCTTTTTAACAAATGCATATGATGAAGAAACGCTTGAATCTGGTGATATCAGACAAGTTTTACGACTTCATCCTCAATTAGCACCTTATAAAGTTGCTGTATTACCACTTGTTAAAAAACTCCATCAAGATAAAGCGATGGAGATTTATAAGTCATTAAGCAAATATTTTGATGTTGTCTATGATGAAACTCAAAATATAGGAAAAAGATATCGTAGACAAGATTCAATCGGTACCTATTTATGTATCACAGTAGATCACGATACTGAATCTCTAAATTCAGTAACCATTAGAAATCGTGATACGATGGAACAAGACCGTATTCAAATTGAAGATTTAAGAAGCTATATCGAAGATAAAATTAAGTATTAATCCGAAGGAGGGTAAAGATGGACAATAAACTCATTGAGCAAATAAATGAGAAGACGCCAATTGTTGAATTGGTTTCTGAGTTTGTCACTCTCCAAAAAGCAGGAAAAAACTATCGCGGATTATGCCCGTTTCATCAAGAAAAGACACCAAGCTTCTTCGTTTCACCAGAGAAAAACATTTGTAAATGTTATGGATGTGGTGAAGGTGGTTCGCCGATTAACTTTTATCGAAAGATAAAAAATATATCATTTCAAGAAGCTGCTGAAGAACTTGCTGAAAGAGCTGGGATTACTGTTGAAAAAGCAGTAAAACAAAAAGATCCATATGAAGTGTTTTATCAATTGATGCATGAGGCTAAAGAGTTTTACAAATTTAATTTAAAAAATAGTGAAAAAGGTCAAGAAGCATTAAAATATCTACATCAAAGAGAGATCAATGATCCAATTATCGACCACTTTGAACTAGGATATGCTCCAGAACATTCAGATGCCCTTTATAAGCTTTTAAATGATAAAGGCTATCAAGTATCTGACATGATTAAATTAGGTGTTGTAAAACAAAAAGATGATGGTTCTTACTATGATTTATTTAGCAACAGATTAATCTTTCCGATCACTAATCCAAAAGGTAGTGTTGTTGGATTTAGTGGAAGAACGATGAATCCAAAAGATTCGATTAAATACGTAAATAGTCCTGAGACCGTGATTTTTAAAAAAGGACAGTTGTTATATCATTTTAATGAAGCTTTACCAGATATTAGAAGAAATAAGCAAGTTGTATTATTTGAAGGGTTCTTTGATGTGATTAGTTCATATGATGCTGGCATCCAAAATGGGGTCGCAACGATGGGAACATCATTAACCATTGAGCAAGCAAAATTAATCAAACAGTTTACTGATTCAATTATTATTGCCTATGATGGTGATGATCCAGGAATGAAAGCAACCCTTTCAGCTATTCATATCTTAGAAAAAGTAAAACTTAAAACAGAAGTACTAACTATTCCAGAATCACTGGATCCAGATGAGTTTATTAAAGCATATGGACCAGAAAAATATGAAGGATTGTTTGGTGAATATTTAAAAGATCCTTATCAATTTAGATATCAATATTATAAAAAAGGTAAAGATCTATCGAATTCAAATGATATCACAACATTTAAAAATCAAGTTTTAGAGATGTTGTCATATGCTGATAAAGCCATTCAAAACATTTATAAAAACAGATTAGCTACAGATTTAAAAGTGTCACCAGATGCTTTTGAAATCAAAACAAAAAAACAACCCCCACTTCCACAAAATGATACTTTACCGAAAAAGGAAGTTTCTAAATTAGCCAATAAATATGAGAAAGCAGAACGTTATTTGATTTATGCGATGCTTAGATCTAAAAATGATTCTAAATATATCCAAGCTAGACTTAGAACGAGTGACTTTGTTGATCATGTTCAATCAACGATAAGAATTCTAATAGATTCTTATTATAAAGAACATGAGGTGATGGATGTTGTAGAATTTGTAGATAGTTTAACTAATGAGCAGAGAACTTATGCCGAACATATATTATTTAAAGATATTATATGGGAACATAAACTACCCATAGATGAAAAAGAGTTTGATCAATTGATTGGACTTGTGAAGAATGCTAATCTTGTAAGAAGAAAAGCATATGTAAAAGCGAAACTTGACCAAGAGGACTATAAGAATCAAGTTTTGATCGAAGAATATAAAATTTTAGTCAAAGAGAAATAGATACAAACTAGGAGGTATGTTTGTGGATTTTGAAAAAGTAATTGCACAACTAAAGAAGAAGGCTGGTAAGGATAAGTTATTAACATCAAATGATGTTGAACCTTTTGCGAAGCCTGGAAGTGAACTTTATTTTGAAATAGAGCGCGCTTTATTAAACAACGATATTGACATTGCAGACGATGATGAGATCGAAGATGTAGAACTAAAAAATGATGTTATAGAAGATGAAGATGACGACTTTGAAATCGAAGATGATGAAGATGAGCCAGATGATCTATCGTTATCAGGATTAGAAGTTGAAGAAGAAGAATTAATTAATATAGACACGATTGCATCATCTATTAAAATTGATGATCCAGTCCGTATGTATTTAAAAGAAATAGGTCAAATACCATTATTAACACATGATTTAGAAACTAAATATGCAGTTCAAGTATCTAATGGACGTTATGCAAAAGAACAGTTAGATGAATATAATCAAGGCGTACTTGATTTAGAAGAACAAGATATAGATGAACTAAAAGAAACAATTAGAATTGCTGCAGATGCTAAAAATAAGCTTGTAGAAGCAAACTATAGATTAGTTGTATCTATCGCTAAAAGATATGTAGGTCGTGGATTATTATTTCTTGATTTAATTCAAGAAGGTAATATGGGACTAATGAGAGCTGTCGATAAATTCGATTATGAAAAAGGTTTTAAATTTTCTACATATGCGACATGGTGGATTAGACAAGCCATTACTCGTGCTGTAGCAGATCAAGCAAGAACTATTCGTATTCCTGTACATATGGTTGAAACCATCAATAAGATGATTCGAATTCAAAGACAACTCATTCAAGATTTAGGAAGAGAACCATCGATTGAAGAAATTGCTGAAAAGATGGGTATCACACCTGAAAAAGTACAAAACATACAACGTATTGCTAAAGAACCTATTTCATTAGAAGCACATGTTGGTGAAGAAGAAGATTCATCATTAGGTGATTTTATTTCAGACCCTAATGCACTGACACCACATGAATATATGCTACAAGAAATGGTAAAACAAACACTTGATGAAGTGTTAGAAACTTTAACAGATCGTGAAGAAAAAGTACTACGTCTTCGTTATGGTCTATTCGATGGAAAAAATCATACATTAGAAGAAGTTGGACGTGAATTTGGCGTAACACGTGAACGTATTAGACAAATTGAAGCCAAAGCTTTAAGAAAACTTAGAAGTCCATCTAGACAAAATAAATTACGCGAATTTTATTATGGCAAGAAATAAAAGAATTAAATTTTTAGCAGAATTAACCAAGGGTTATGACCATGTACTAGATATAGGTACTGACCATGGATTAGTTTTATTAGAAGCATTTAAAAAAGGCTATATAAAAAAAGCAATCGCAAGCGATTTAAGAGAAGAACCTCTTAATCAAGCGAAAAAGAACTTAAAAAACTATGATGTTGATTTTGTATTATCAGATGGATTTAAACAAATTGATCAATTTGTAGATCTAGCTATTATTGCAGGTATGGGTTCATATTTAATCACAGATATTTTATCTGATGTATCCCTAGATATAACCTATATCTTACAAGCAAACGATAAACATCACATCTTGCGTGATTTTTTAGCTAAACATGATTTTACAATTGAAGATGAATTTGTCATTCATGATAAATTTCATTATGTTATCATGATTGTTAAAAAAGGACATATGGAGTTATTAGAAGATGATTTACATTTAGGTCCAAAACTTAAATATAAACCTGAGGCAAAAATTTATTATCAACATAAGATCAAACAATATGAAAAAATACTCATCAAAGCAGATGATGAAAGAAAAAAAGAATTATTGAAATTAATTAAGATTTACAAAATGCAATAAACGATTGCTCTTTACTAAAAGTCAAAAAAAGTATAGAATAGTTTATGGAGTTGTTTATTAGCGGAGGTTAATATGAAAAAAGATTATCAAACATTACAACAATTGGATCGGGCACTAAAAATCTTTAGAAGAAGCGGTATTTATGATCGTGTAAGTACTAAACTAAGTGATGCAGATATTATGGTGTTATTTTGTGTAGCATTTTGTGATATCAATCAAAAAGTTAAATTAACTGATGTATCTAAGACGCTTAAGGTAACTTTACCAGCTGTAACACACAAGGTTAATGATTTAGTTGAAAAGAATTATTTAGAGAAAGTTCAATCAGAAAAAGATTTAAGAGTGATTTATATTAGACTGACTGAAGATGGAAAAAAATATGTAGAATCAATTCGTGATGACTACTATAGACCGATCGAATTTTTAACAAAACATCTAGGAGAAGAAGACACAAATAACTTCTTAAGAATCTTAAATAAAATTGGAGAAATTGGTAAGATTAAAGTTTAATTTAAATTAAATCAAAAAAGTCATTAAAATGACTTTACAATCGGCACTTAGATTTGTTATAATAACTTGTGCCGACTGATGATGCAGTAGCTCAGCTGGATAGAGCAACGGCCTTCTAAGCCGTCGGTCGGGGGTTCGAATCCCTCCTGCATCGCCACTTTTTTATAAGATAAACTCCATAACTGGAGTTTTTTTATTTATTCAAAAAAAGAACGTTATTTTAAACGTCCTTCTAATTCAAAATGTTTAATTAAATAATTGGCAATACCATCTTCATCATTGGTTAGTTCAGTTTGATCTTTTGAAACACCTTTTAATTCCCAAGTACCATTTTTCATCATAACACCGATACCTGCATCTCTTATCATTTCGATATCATTAATTCCGTCACCAAATGCGATTAAATTAGAACGTTCTATGTTGTAATAATCAAGTAAGTAGTTTAAGGCAGATGATTTAGAGACATGTTTTAAATATATTTCATAAATTGCATGTTTATGTCCAGCACCCCATAATCTAAATGAGATTGTATCACCATGGTTTTCTTTGATATATGTTTCTAGACTTTCTTTTTGCATCGTATCAACTAAAAATATTAATCCAGAAGGTTCAACATCAAGATCGGTAAAATCACCTTCGATAATTTCATTAGAAAATGCAAGACCTGCAAAATATTCCTCTAATTTAGGTTCGTAATTATAAGCATATACGGTTTTATTAATACTGAAAAAAGCAGATTTTAAAATAGGTTTTGCGAATCTAAAGATATCATGTAGAACATGATTTGGAATAAGTGTTCTTTGTTTAGGGAACTTTTGATCTAATGGGTTTTCAATGGTTGCTCCATTGTCATTGATCATGGGTGTAGGGATACCAAGTTTTTTATATAACTCAATGGCTCCACCATAAGGTCTTCCTGTTGAAATGACGACGATATGACCTAAACGATATAAGTAGTTTAAGACTTGAATTGATTTTTCTGTTAATTCGCTTTTATTGTTAAGCAGTGAACCATCTAGGTCACACGCTATAAGATATTGTTGCATTATTTTCACCTCTATTTATTATCTCATATAAATTATATATTACAAGCAATATTGTGTAAAGTTAAAGAAAAAAGGCTTTCGCCTTAATTCAATTTTAGATATGTGAATTTAAATGTTGTTGTAACCTCTCCGGGTGGCGTTTCTCCTGTCGGGTCTACTGATATCTTATAGGGTATTGCATATTCATATAAGTTTTCTTCAATGAATGAAGGGTTTTCAGTAACACCTCCTGGAGGAAGACTTGAATTGTTAGATGTATATACACCGCCGATGATTGTTATATTACCTTGATTACCATCAAATGTATGACTTAAAAAGTATCCGTATCCATCAACTTTATTCCCAAGGTTGATTTCTCCTTCTGCAAAAACAAATGAAGGTCTTTTAGCGGTTCCTAATCTTAAGTTTTTAGCTATGTTTACATTACCATTGACATAAAGTGTACCACTAATACCTTGTTCAGAACTACCTTGTCCAATAATGGTTAAATTACCATTAACAACGACATTACCATAAATGGTAGAACCTGCATGCATTGTTAAATCACCATTAATAAATAATATTTGATCCTCTTGAACTGTAAGATTTCTTACTAAGTTGTTTTGGTTCTTACTACCTTGTTCAATTTCTACATCACCATCAACATACCAATACCACCATGCGGTTGGTTGCCACTGACTTTCAAGATCACTTGGAACTTTGTACTGAAAGGTTGATCCTTGTTGAGATAATTCTTCGATATATGACATGATATCCATAAAGCTTGTAAACCCAAGTTCTGGTTCAATCCAACTAAAAGAACTATCAATAAATTCTGGAATGAATGTTGATAATAAATTTGTAGGTGTTACTAAAGGTGATAAAACAAAATCCGTTTCAGTTCCTGTGTAATCAAATATGGTGTCAACAGTAGAAACTTCTTGAACTGAACCAGTCATATAACTTATACCTTCATCATATGAAATGCAATCAATTGAAAATGATTTACAAATAGCTAAAGGTTCAGCAAACTTAAATGATGCGATCAACTACAAAGCAGTCTTGACAAATGATGTCGATTATCCTATGGATGAATCTATGCCAGATTCTTTAAAAACAGTTAGGATGAACATCTCATATACAACAGATGATGAACAAAAAATAATTGATTATATGGATCATTTAATTGATGCGAATTACATCTATTATATAGCTACTATGCAAATGTCATTTTTAATGGATGGTAATGTTCAAGTTGAAATGATTGTCTAACGTTTTATAATCAAGCCTCATAACATTCAATAAATCTATATTTTAAAAACACGTACTTTATGTTATATCATTATATATGATATAATAATCTATAGGAGTTGATGAAGTGAATTTCTATCTTAATATAGGTCCCATTGTCATAGACTTATCAACATTAATCAGTTTTCTAATCGGCGTGAGTTTTGGGTTTTTCCTATTGCTCCTTATTTATCTATATGCAGTGTTAAAAAGTTTAAATAAAGGCTTAAAACTTAGAAAAGCTGACGAAACAGATATTGATGAAGAAGAAATTAAATGGCTGATCCAAGATGGACAAGCACAATTTAAAAATAAAGAATTAAGAAATGAAGTAGGTTATGCAAAACATTTACAAAATATAACAGCTGAACTTACTGTAGATATCGCAAAAAAATTCTATCCGAAATCTAAGTATCCATATTTAGAACTTACAGTTGATGAAACATTAAATCTGGCTCACTATATTACAGATCGAGTTGAAGATTTATTACAAGGAAAAATATTAAGAATGACTAGAGGTCTAACCTTAGCAAAAATTTATGAACTCAATGAAACAAAAACAAAAATTGATAACAATAAATTTGTAAAGGCAGCTAGAAAATATTCAAAAGTTACGAAAGCTGCAGTGGCGGTATTAAATGCTGTTAATCCAGTTTACTGGTTTAGAAAACTAACAAAAGAAACAGCTTTAAACATTATTGTCGTACGAATCGGCTTATCAATCATCGCAATTACGGGTGAAGAAACATATAAAATTTATAGTAAAAAAGTCTTTAATGTCGAAAAAACAATTGAGACTGGTGTAGATGATATTTATGAAGATTTGAAAAAAGATTTTGAAAATGCAGGTGAAGAAGAATGAAAAAAGAAAAACAAGGTAATGAACAACCGATTCAAAAACCAGCTTTTATGATTTTTCAATTCGCAAAAATTGAAGGTATTAGAGGAAAACAAGTCTATAAAAAAGGTCATTTTGTCTCCCCTATTTTTGGAACAAGAGTTAAAGATGTCGTGACTGTTCCTTTTACCGTGAAAAATACTGGTGATACAACTAGAAGATTTGATGCATTTAGAACAAAACATAAAATGTCAGATCAAGAAGCGATTGACAAATATGGAACGAAATATTATGAGTTTACGAATATCGTTTCTCATAAAACAAGAACTGAAATTTTTGGACCTTCCGATTACCAACCTTCTGATGAACCAGATCAAGAAGAAGTTCATGAAAGAAAAATGATGAATCCAATTGGTGCCCAAAAGAAAAACGTTCAAAAGACAGAACCTAGAAAAACAGAAGATTTTCCGTTTCATACAAAACCAATTGAAAAACCAAAACAAGTTTTTCATGCTCAACCTGTTGAAAATGAATATAAAAAAGAAGAACCAAAAGTTGAAACATATAAACGCGATAAAGAACAATTACCAAAAGAAGTCCAAACATCAGAATTTGGATCAATTGCGGATGAGCTAAGACAACAAAGAAAAGAAACTTCACCGCAACCTTTTAAACCTGCACAACAAAAAGAAGCTTATCAATATCCTAACTTATCAATGTTTTCTAAAAAGGATAGAGATTTAAATGAGCAACCTCAATGGTTACTTGACCAAATTGATGTGATTAATGCAACACTATCCCAATTTGGCGTTGAAGGATCTGTTAAGTCTAGTAAAAAAGGACCTACGGTTACAAGATATGAAATTGCATTAGAACCAGGTGTCAACGTTAAACGTGTATTATCAATTAGTGATAATTTAATGATGAGTCTGGCTTCTAAATCATTAAGAATTGAAGCTCCAATTCCAGGTAAGCCTTATGTTGGACTTGAAGTACCTAATAAAATCCCAGAAATCGTAGCTTTCGGAAACGTTATTGATGATCCGAAATTTTATAATGATAAAGAGCATCCACTTAAAGTAGCTTTAGGTGTTGATATTGATGGTGAAAATATTTATGCAGATATCCAGGCAATGCCTCATGGGTTGATTGCAGGTGCAACCAACAGTGGTAAGAGTGTTTGTGTGAATACGATTTTAGTTTCTTTATTACTAAAGAACTCACCTGAAGATTTAAAACTTATTTTAATTGACCCTAAAATGGTAGAGTTAACACCATATAATGATCTACCTCATTTAGTGACACCTGTAATTACAGATGTTAAAATGGCTGCACAAGCGCTAAATTGGGCAGTTAATGAAATGGAAAATAGATATCAAAAATTCTCACAAAGTAGAGCAAGAGATATAAGAACATTTAATGATAATGTTAAACGCGGTTTAATTGATGATCCAAAAATGCCTTATATTGTCATTGTGATTGATGAGTTAGCAGACTTAATGATGGTTGCAGCACATGAAGTTGAAGATTCTATTCAAAGAATTACTCAAAAAGCAAGAGCTGCTGGTATCCATTTATTAGTAGCAACACAAAGACCTACTACTGATGTAGTTAAAGGCACGATTAAATCAAATATTCCAGTAAGAATCGCATTTAAAGTATCATCATTTGTTGATTCTACAACGATTTTAGATGGTGCTGGCGCTGAAACTTTACTCGGTAAAGGCGATATGTTATTTAAACGTAGTGATCGTCCACATCGTCTACAAGGTGCTTATATTCCAGATGATGAAATTTATAGAGTCACTGATTTTATAAGAGAGCGTTATGATAAGAATTATATCTTTGAACATGAAGCGTTAAGACAACAAGCAGAACTTAAAGAAATCGCATCTGATGATTTATTTGAAGATGTTGCATATTTTGTAGTTGAAACAGAAAATGCTTCAATTAACAGCATTCAAAAGCAATTTGAAATTGGCTTTAATAGAGCACAAAAAATTGTAGAAATGCTTGAATATTATCAAATTGTTTCACAATCACAAGGAACTAAAGCTAGAGAAGTTTTAGTCAATGTAAGTCAATTAAACGATATTTTAGGTAAAAACGAATTATAAAAGGAAGAAATCTATGACATTAAAAAAAGCATATATCAATTTGTTGATCGCAGTCATTTTAATCATTTTAAATATCATCCTATATGCTCTAGATGTTAGTAGATTAACTATTGGATGGACAACGACAGTGTTTTGGGTCGCTACAGTTTTTTCATTTATTTGTATTGGATTAAGTATATTCTATTTTGCAAATGAACATAAACTACCAAATATAGAAAATGAAATAGAAGTTGAAACAGAAGATGAAGAAAATCTAAATCCTTCACATACGATTAAGCATCGTTTTGTTATTTTAGATTGGTTATCTTTTTTAGGCATATCATTAATGCTTATACTAGTGATGTTTATGTATTTTATTTTACCAACGAATGTTGAAGGTAGTTCGATGAAATCAACTTTACTAGATGGTGAAAGAGTACTTATGTATCATTATAAGTATGAGCCTAAAAGAAATGATGTCGTCATTGTTCATATTACTGATCGTTATTTAGACACATCAGGAAGACAAGTCAATCAATCAAATGAATATGATGATGAGTCTCAAGTTTATTTTGTTAAACGCGTGGTTGCAATCCCAGGTGATACAATCACTTTTGAAGAAATTGGCACTAGCGAAGTTTATCATATTTTAATTAACGGTGTTGTCTATCAAAATCAATATTATCAAGTCTATCAAGTAGATGATGCTGGTAGACTTAAAATGCTATCTTATTTGGATGGAAATGACCAGTTAAGAGAAAATCAATATTTTGCGTTTGGTGATAATGAGTCATTTTCATATGATAGCAGAAATATTGGCGCAATCCATAAAGAAGATATGATCGGCAAAGCAATTTACAAATTATTACCTCTAGGAGGTATTTCTCATGGATAAAAAAGTTACTGAAAAACAAATTCAATGGTATCCAGGACATATGTTTAAATCGATTAGAGAGATTAAGGAAAAGATTAAGCTGATGGATTTGGTCATCATCTTATTAGATGCACGACTTCCGATCTCATCTATGAATCCACAAATATTAGGCATAGTTAAACATAAACCAATTTTATTATTGTTTAATAAAATGGATCTAGCTGATCCAAATATACTAAATCAACATATAACTTATTACGAAGAAAATGGATTTGAAGGTTTAAAAATTGATGCGCAGTCACAAATTAACACTAATAAAATTCATGAAAAAGCTCAATCCATTTTAAAAGAAAAACTAGATAGAAACAAAGCTAAAGGGCTTTTAGAAAGACCGATTAGAACGATGATATTAGGTATTCCAAATGTTGGAAAATCTACGTTAATTAATGCGCTTTCTGGTAAGAAAGCAACAAAAACTGGAAATAAACCAGGTGTTACAAAAGCTCAACAATGGATTAAATTAGGAAATAATTTCGAATTACTAGATACACCAGGTGTCTTGTGGCCAAGATTTGATGATCCCAAAGTTGGATATCATTTAGCTGTTACTGGTGCTATAAAAGATGATATCATTCCAATTGATGATGTATGCCATTATGCATTAGTATTTTTAAAAGACCATTATCCAAAAAGATTATTAGATAAATATGATATTCCTTTAGAGATGTTTGATTATGTAGAGATGTTAGATCAAATAGGTAAGCAAAGAGGTGCTTTATTAAAAGGTGCGGAAATTGACTATGATAGAGTTTATCATATCATCTTAACAGATATTAGAAATAAAGCATTGGGAGGTTTGTCTTTTGACAGAATTTAATTTATACGAATATGAAGACAAGTTATATGAAAAAGGCATAACTTATATTGCTGGGATTGATGAAGCTGGTAGAGGTCCACTTGCTGGTCCAGTAGTAGCTGCAGCAGTCATATTAAAAAAAGGTGCGAAATTATCATATGTAGATGATTCAAAAAAATTAACTGAAAAACAAAGAGAAAAAGCATTGGCAGAAATTAAAAAGCATGCACTTGCTATAGGTATAGGTATTTCATCAGTTGAAGAAATTGATCGTATCAATATATATAGAGCAGCAAGAGAAGCTATGAAATCTGCAATTTCTCAATTAAAAATAAAACCAGAATATTTACTTATTGATGCTATGCCAATAGAAATTGATATACCAAGCAGCTCAATTATTAAAGGGGACCAAAAATCCATTAGTATCGCTGCAGCATCAATTGTCGCAAAAACGACAAGAGATATGTATATGATTGAGATGGATAAAGTGTTTCCAAAGTATAACTTTAAACAACACAAAGGTTATGGCACAAAAGAACATTTAGAACTCATTAAAAAATATGGATATACACCCATTCATCGAAAGACGTATGAGCCTATAAAATCAATGATTAAAGAAGAGTTAGAAAAAAAATATAAGAAGCATACACTTTTTGATGAGTAACATAAATAAAATACAAATATGAGATGATAAGATGGATCAAGCATTCATCTTTTTTTCATGAAAAGTAAAATCACATCTTTTCACACTAGAATAAAATGAAAAAAAGATATATATTATATAAATATATATGTAAAAATGTTATTATCTTTATGCTTGACTTTACAATTTTACTTACTATAATAGATATGGAAATGGAAGTGTATATATGAATAACAAAAAATTAATCATCGTCGAATCACCATCTAAATCAAAAACAATTGCTACATATGTAGGTAGTGATGTTTTAGTCATGTCATCAAAAGGACATATCAGAGATTTAGCAACTTCTGGTAAAGATGGTCTAGGCATTGATATTGAAAATGATTTTCAACCAAGCTATAAAGTTATAACCGGTAAAAATACATTAGTTAAAGAATTAAAGTCTTATGCAAAAGATCGTCAAGTCTTGATTGCAACCGACCAAGATAGAGAAGGAGAAGCCATCGGATGGCACTTAGCTCAAATCTTAAATTTAGATCCTAATGATGAAAATCGAATTGTATTTAGAGAAATTACGAAACAAGCCATCGTTGAAGCACTTAATCATCCTCGAAAAATTGATCAAGATTTAGTTAACTCTCAAGAAGCTAGAAGAATTCTTGATCGTATTATCGGGTTTAAACTATCAAAATTACTTCAATCTAAAATTAAATCTAAGTCAGCTGGCCGTGTGCAAAGTGTTGCTTTAAAGCTTATTGTAGATTTAGAAAAAGAAATTGAAGCATTCATCCCTGAAACATATTATGAAATTGATGCGGAATTCCCTCATTTTAAAGCGTCTTACCACATCGTTGGTAAAAGACGTTTAAAAAAGGAAGAAGCAGATTTAATAGTTAAAGAATCAACCAACCCATTTAAGGTTACTGATATTAGAGTTAAAACAGTTAAAAGAAAATCTAAACCAGCATTTATTACTTCAACCATGCAACAAGATGCAATTAATAATTTATCAATGAGTGCAGCAAAAACAATGTTGGTTGCTCAAAAATTATATGAAGGTATTGAAATTGATGGTGAGATTGTCGGTTTAATCACGTATATGCGTACAGATTCTAACCGTTTGGCTGAGCCATTTATTAAAGAGACTCAAGCTTTTATTGAAAATCATTATGGTAAAAAATACTTAGGTCATTATAAAACTTCAACAAAAGAAAATGCACAAGATGCCCATGAGGCAATTAGACCTACATCTATTGATCGTACACCAGAGATGATGAGTGAATACTTAGATAAAGACGAACTTAAACTCTATAAAAGAATTTATGAACGCACGCTTGCATCATTAATGAGTGATGCAGTCTTTGAAAACACGAAAGTGGTTTTAACATCTAATGCACACAATTATGATTTAGATGGTTCAATTTTAGTTTTTGATGGACACTTAAAAGTTTATCAAGAACAAAAGAATAAAGATAAAACAATTCCTAAATTGGAATTGAACCAAGAGATCAATGCGAAAAATGTTGTTTCAATTGAGAAAGTTACAACACCACCAGCAAGATATTCAGAAGCTAGCTTAATTAAAGAAATGGAAGCTTTAGGTATTGGTAGACCATCAACTTATGCATCAATTATTCAAACACTTAAAAATAGAGCATATGTTCATTCAGAAGATAAAAAATTTGTTCCTACAGATCAAGGGAAACTTACATCAAAAGAATTAGATGAATTCTTTCATAAAATTATTAATGTAGAATATACATCAAAAATGGAAAAGAAATTAGATGAGATTGCTGATGCAAAAGAATCTGGTGTAGAAATCGTATCTAAATTTTATCATTCATTTATACCCATGGTTGAACATGCACAAAAAAACATGAAGAAAATACCACCTAAAATGACAGATGAATTATGCCCAAAATGTGGTAAAACACTAGTCATTAGAAAGTCAAGATATGGTGAATTTGTTGCATGTAGTGGTTTTCCAAAATGCAGATACATCAAAAATGATGATAAAAAAGAAGAAAAATAGGCTACTAAATTACATCTTTGCTTTACAAACACAAAAAAAAGTGATAATATATCTATGCATCCGAAATAAAGGATGTTACTTATCCCCTAATTAGTGTATGCATATACACAAAAATCCCCTTAATTGGTCTTCTGATCTTTTTCAGAAGGCCAATTTTCATGAAACACAAAATCAAGTATGATATAATATATATGAAACTGTAAAGGAAAGGAATTATCCATGAAAACATTCAAAGGTAAACCTGTAACACTTATTGGTGATACAAAAAAAGTTGGAGACAGTGCTCCTGATTTTAAAGTTTTAAACAATAAAAATGAATATGTAAGCTTATCAGATTATAAAACTAAATACATCATATTAAATGTTGTGCCTTCATTAGATACAACAGTATGTGATCGTCAAACAAGAACAGTCAATCAAGAATTATCAGAAGTTGAAAATTTAACTGTATTAACCATTTCTAATGACTTACCATTTGCACAAGCAAGATGGTGTGGAAATGCAGGTTTAGACAATGTCATCACATTAAGTGATTATATTGAACTAGATTTCGCAAATAAATATGGGACATACATTAAAGAACTTAGGCTTCAAGCAAGAAGTGTATTTGTATTAGATGCTAATAGAAAAATCATTTATACAGAATATGTGGATGAAATGAGTTCACATTTAGACTTTGATAAATTACTTAGTTTTGTTAAAAACTTACCGAAAGAATAACCTTTCGGTTTTCTTTTTCTTATGGTATAATATTTTAGGATTATAGGAGAGATATCATGGGACTTTTTAAAAAATTATTTGGTAAAAAAACTAAAAATGATAAATACGCATTAGGGCTTCATAAGACAAAAGAAAGCCTTAGTGACTTAAAACAAATATTAGCACAATCAACTGTGATTGATGATGAACTATTTGATGCACTAGAAGATATCTTTATCCAAGCTGATATAGGCGTGGATACAGTTATTTATTTTATTGAATCATTAAGAACTGAAGTTGAGCATAAACGTATATCTGATCCAAATGATTTAGCAGAAATCATCGTGGATAAGATGTTTGAAATTTATTTAAAAGGTGAATTTCTTAATACAGAATTAAACTATGATGAAGGTGAACTCAATGTTTATCTGTTTGTTGGAGTCAATGGTGTAGGTAAAACAACAACCATTGGAAAACTAGCAAAACAACTGCAAAATGAAGGCAAGAAAGTCATGATGGTTGCAGGTGATACATTTAGAGCTGGAGCTATAGAACAACTTAAGATTTGGGGAAGTAGAAGTAACACATTTGTGTTTTCTAAACCTGAAGGCTCAGATCCATCAAGTGTGATTTATGATGCAATTGAACTTGCAAAAAAAGAAAACTATGATGTCGTCTTATGTGATACTGCAGGAAGACTTCAAACAAAAGTTAACTTAATGAAAGAATTAGAAAAAATGAAGAGAGTCATTCAAAAAACACTACCTAATGCACCTCAAGAAACATTACTTGTCATTGATGCGACTACAGGTCAAAATGGGATGCGTCAAGCAGAAGTGTTCAAAGAAGCTACTGATGTCTCAGGTATTATCTTAACTAAATTAGATGGTACTGCAAAAGGTGGTATTGTGCTTGCGATTAGACATCTTTATAACTTACCAATTAAATATGTTGGTTTAGGTGAAAAGATAGATGATTTAGTGTATTTTGATATTGAGCAATACATATACGGTTTATTTGAAGACTTTTTTTAAGAAGGACACTATGGAAAATTTAGAGAAGAAAGAACAATTAAATCAACTATTTGATATTTATCAATCGTTATTAACCGATAAACAAGTTGAATACTTTAGATATTATTATCAAGATGATTACTCACTTCAAGAAATTTCAGATTTATTAAAGGTGAGTAGACATGCAATCTTTGATCAACTCAAAAAAGTTGAAGCACATCTTTTTTCTTATGAAGAAAAGTTAAATATATTTACACATAAACAGAAACGATCAGAAATTTTGGATCAATTAAAAAAAACAAAGGATTTATCTTTAATTGATCAATTAAGAAAGTTGGATGAATAATGGCAGAAAATTCCTTATCTTCAAGATTACAAATGGCAATGCGTCGATTAACAGGACGCGGATTTTTAACTGAAAAAGATATTGATGAGATGATGAGAGAAGTCAGATTATCTCTATTAGAAGCCGATGTTAATTTTAAAGTCGTTAAGCAATTTATTAATAATATTAAAGAACAAGCTGTTGGCGAAAAAATCTTAAAAGGGTTAAACCCTGGCCAACAAGTCGTTAAAATCGTTCATGATGAGTTAAAACGCGTCATGGGTGAAGAATCTGAAGGCATACGTTACAATCTAGGCGGTTTAACGACAATTATGACTATCGGTCTTCAAGGCTCTGGTAAAACAACTGCAATCGGCAAATTAGGCGTTTATATACGTAAAGCAGAAAAAAAGAAAGTTTTATTTATAGCAGCTGATGTTTATAGACCTGCAGCAATCGATCAATTAGTGACTATTGGTAAACAAATTGGGATTGAGGTTTATGAAGAAGGCTTAAAAGATGCTAGAGATATTGTTACACATGGATTAAAATATGCAAAAGATCAACACTTTGATGTTGTGATTATAGATACAGCTGGGCGTCTTCACATCGACGAGAAAATGATGCAAGAATTAATAGACGTTAAAGCAATTGCTAAACCTAATGAGATATTATTAACCGTCGATGCGATGACTGGACAAGATGCAGCAAATATCGCGAAAAGTTTTCATGATCAATTAAACGCAACAGGAGCTATATTAACTAAACTTGATGGTGATACACGTGGTGGGGCAGCATTATCGATTAAAGAAGTTTCGGGTATACCTATCAAATTTTCTTCAAATGGAGAAAAGATGGATGCATTTGAAGTCTTTCACCCAGAGCGTATGGCACAAAGAATTCTTGGTATGGGTGATGTCTTAACATTAATTGAAAAAGCGACAGATGCGATTGATGAAGATGAAGCTAAATCCATGATGGATAAACTCATGAGTGATACGTTTAATTATAATGACTTATTAAAACAGTTTAAGATGATCAAACGTATGGGTTCAATGAGTAAAATCTTAGGATTTATTCCAGGTATGGGTAAAATCAAAGAAGCTGCATCACAAGTTGATGATAAGCAATTTGATAAAATGGGTGTTTTAATTACATCTATGACCGAACAAGAAAGAAAAGATCCAGTATTAATTGATAAAAGTTCAAAAAGACGTGAAAGAATTGCTAAAGGTGCAGGGATGAGTGTTGCGGAGTTAAATCGCTTAAGACAAGCACTTGATGCACAAAAGAAAATGATGAAAAAAATGATGAATATGGATGAAAGACAACTAGAAGGCTTATCAAAAAATCCGACTCAAGCATTTGCTCAAAACAAGCCAAAAAAAGGTAAAGGTAAAAATAAGGGTCAGTTTAAAAGACGCTGACTCTTTTTACTTATCCACAAATACTGTGGAAAATTATTTGACATCTGCATGTTAAAATGAAGAAAAGGGGTATGATATGATGAAGCGAATTACACTTATAGATGGAAACTCAATTTTATTTAGAGCATATTACGCAACGGCTTATCCTGGCGCTAAACTCATGCAATCATCTAAAGGAACATATACAAATGCAGTGTTTGCATTTGTTGGAATGTTTGAAAAAATAGTAACCGATGACACAAAACATGTTTTGGTTGCTTTTGACACGAAAGAACCAACAAAAAGACATCTTGCATATGAAGGATATAAAGCAGGCAGACAAAAAATGCCTGAAGAATTAGCAGAACAAATTCCACTTGTTAACGAATATATAAAGCTTAACGGTGTCACTGCATATTCAAAAGCTGGATATGAAGCTGACGACATCATTGGTACACTTGCTAAAGAAGCAAGTCAAAAAGGATTTGGCGTAGATATTTATTCAAGTGATAAAGATTTATTACAATTGGTAGATGATCAAATAACAGTACATTTACTAAAAAAAGGTATGAAAGAAGTACATGACTTTGATCCAAAAAAATTAAAAGAAGCTTATGGATTAACGCATCATCAAATGATTGATTTAAAAGCATTAATGGGCGATCCATCAGATAATATTCCTGGTATCCCAGGTGTTGGTGAAAAAACAGCGGTTAAGCTTCTACAAGAATACGAAACATTAGAAAATATATTAGAACACCAAGATGATATTAAAGGTAAACTTGGTGAACGCATTAGAGAGCACAAAGATAGTGCAATTTTAAGTAAAGAACTAGGAACGATTCAGCTTGATTGTGAGATTGATTATCATGTAGAAAACATTGAGAAAAAAGATATCAATCAAAATGAGCTTATTCGTTTTTACCAAGATCTTGATTTGCATGTTTTTGTTAAAAAGATGGAAGAACCAGTTCAAAAAGAAGATGCTTCTTGGGACTATATAGAACTTATTGATGAAAATCAATTAGAATCTATTTTAAATCAAGATTTAGCAATCTATTTTGAATTTAGTGATTATAATTATCATAAAGCTGAATTATGGGGCATAGGTTTGTCTAATGGCGATAAACATTATGTGATGAGTGCTGATTTAGCTTTATCATCTATTAATTTTGATATGTATTTAAAAGATCAAAATTACAAGAAATATGTTTATGATTTAAAAGCGATGAAGGTTTTTCTATTGTGGCATCATCTTGATATTGATCAAGTCACATTTGATTTACTACTTGCTGCATATCTCATTAATTCTCATCTAGGAAAAGAAGAATTTAAACGTATTGTTTCAAATTTCTATTATGAAGATATATCTTACGATGATACGATTTATGGTAAAGGCAGTAAAAAAGGTTTACCAGAAAAAGACATATACTATAGACATATTGCATCAAAAGCGAAAGCAATTTACTTATTAAGAGAAAAACTTATTGATGAACTTAAAGCGCAAGAACAATATCATTTACTTGAATCTATAGAGCTTCCTTTATCTGAAGTTTTAGCGGAAATGGAATTTGAAGGCTTGCTCGTTGATCAAGATGAACTAAAAAAACAGAAAAAAGACTTATCAAAAAGAATTGATACATTAGAAGAAGAAATTATAGCTCTAGCGGGTAGAAAATTTAATGTTTCTAGTCCAAAACAATTAGGTGAGATTTTATTTGATGATCTTGATCTACCTAATGGTAAAAAAACTAAAACAGGTTATTCAACAAATGTAGATGTTTTAAATAAACTTAAAGGTAAACATCCAATCATTGAAAAAATATTAGAATATCGTCAATTAACAAAACTATATTCTACATATATTATTGGAATTGAACAAAATATCTTTGAAGATGGTAGAGTGCATACGATTTATATGCAAGCATTAACAACCACAGGTAGACTATCATCGCTAGATCCAAATCTACAAAATATACCAATTCGTACAGAAGAAGGTAGACAAATAAGAAAACTATTTATTCCTAAATCAAATAAATATTTCTTAGGTGCCGATTATTCACAAATAGAATTAAGAGTATTAGCTTCTATGGCAAATGTAGAAAAACTTATTGAAGCATTTAACGAACAAAAAGATATTCATACAAAAACAGCTCAAGAGATCTTTCATAAAGATGAAATCACATCTGAACAAAGAAGAGCAGCCAAAGCAGTAAATTTTGGAATTATATATGGGATTGGCGCATGGAGTTTATCAGAAGATATTGATGTATCTCCAAAAGAAGCTCAAAGATTTATTGATGATTACTTAAATTTATATCCTGAGATTAAGACTTATATGGAAGATATCGTTGAATATGCGAAAACACATGAATACGTTGAAACCATTATGAAAAGAAGAAGATATATCCCTGAACTTAAATCAAGTGTCTTTACACAAAGAGCATTTGGCGAAAGAACAGCTTTAAATGCACCGATTCAAGGCAGTGCTGCAGATATATTAAAAAAAGCAATGATTGATTTATATCAATATCTTAAAAAAGAAAAGAAAAAATCGAAAATACTATTACAAGTACACGATGAGCTCATCTTAGAAGTCCCAAAAGAAGAGTTAGAAGAAATGAAAGACATTGTACCAAAAATGATGAAAAAGGCAGTTGAACTTAAAGTTGAATTAGAAACATCATGTGATGTTGGACAAACATGGTATGAATTAAAATAGGTGAAAAAATGCCAGAACTTCCAGAAGTAGAAACCGTAAGACAAACATTAAAATTAGCGATTTTAAATCAAACGATTGATGATGTGAAGATTAGATATCGTCCGATTATTAAACACGATATCGATGATTTTATAAATACGGTTACCAATCAATCGATAACTGATATAAAGCGTAAAGGGAAATATATCATATTCGTATTAGATCAACATGTCATGGTCATGCATCTTAGAATGGAAGGTAAGTTTTATATTAAAGAAAATGAAACTTACGATAAGCACGAACATGTCATCTTTAAATTTAAAAGTGGATTAGAACTTAGATATCATGATGTTAGAAAGTTTGGAACAATCCATTTATTAAAACTTCATGAGTATGAAGATTTATATCCTATTTCAAGTGTTGGTGATGAACCAAAAGATATCAATCCAAAAGATTTCTATCATCAAATCAAACATTCAAAAAGACCAATAAAAGCGGTGCTTTTAGATCAACATATCATCAGTGGGCTTGGCAATATTTATGTAGATGAAACTTTATTTTTAGCAAGAGTTCATCCACAAAGACTAGCAACTAGTATAACAAAAAAAGAAGCATACATGCTTATTGATAGCGCAAAACAAGTTTTAGAAAAAGCAATAAAACTTGGGGGGACAACGATTCGTTCATATACATCAAGTTTAGGTGTTCATGGAAGATTTCAAAATGAACTTAATGTTCACACAAGACAAGGACAACCTTGTCCTGTTTGTGGCAATGAAATCATAAAAATTAAAGTAGCGGGACGAGGTTCATATGTCTGTACATCATGTCAAAAATAAGCCATATATCATTGGGCTAACAGGTGGTATAGCATCTGGGAAGTCAACTGCATCAGCATATTTCAAATCTAAGGGTATAGAAGTCATTGATAGTGATTTAATTGTTAAAGACCTTTGGAAAGAAAACGAAGAAATGATTCAAAAAGCAGAATCACTTTTTGACTTTAAAATAAATACAATTCAAGATAAAAAGAAGGTTAGTCAACTTATATTTACAGACAAAAAATTAAGGACTAAACTTAATGATATCGTACATCCATATGTATTTCATCAAATTGAACAGATGATTAAAACATTTCATGATCAAGAGCTGATTGTTATTGATATGCCACTTCTTTTTGAAGTAGGCTATGAAAAAAAATGTGACATCACATGTTTAGTTTATGTTGATTTAAAAACACAAGTTGAAAGACTTGCAAAAAGAGATGATATCACAGAAGAAAAAGCTCTTACTAAGATCAAAGCCCAAATGGATTTAGAAGAGAAAAAAGTAAAAGCTGATATCATTTTAGATAATCAAATGGATTTAAATTTCTTGTATTTTCAAATTGATCAATTTTTAAGAGGTATAAAACATGCGAAATAGTTCAACCTTTCAATTACATATCTCATCTGATCTTGCAAATCAAGATTTTAAAGTGCTTGCCTTGTTATATCAACCCCTTTTAGGTGTTGATGCGCATAGTTTATTTATTACATTTTATCAATTAAACAATAAAACAAGATTAAGTACATATACGCATCAACAACTTTTTGATCTTCTAGATTTAAAACAAGCAGATTTTTTAAAAATGAGAAATAAACTAGAAGCACTAAATTTATTAGAAGTTTTTCAAAAAGCAGATGAATATATCTATATATTAAAAACACCACTTACTGCAAAACAGTTTTTACTTGATACTGTATTTGGTAGTTATCTACAATCAGAAATTGGTGAGAAGCATGTTGAACTTTTAGCTTCACTATTTCAAATTGAAATTCCTAATTATGAAGGTTTTAATAATATTACTAAAACATTTGATAGTATGTATGAGTTTAAGAGCTTAAATTTACTCAAGTTAAATTATGAATTCCAAGGTAGAAAACAAAATGGTGGCAGTCACATTGGTTATCAATTTGATTATAATAGATTTGTAGAAGGTCTTCCTGAAAGATTAAAAAATTCAACATTGTTAAATCAAAGGTTACAAAAACAAATTTCTAAAATTGCGTTTGTTTATCAATTTAGTGTTGAAGATATGATTGAAGTCTATCAAGAAGCATCTAAATCTAGACAAACTGTTAATTTCCAAGCACTTAATCACAAAGCAAAACTATATTATGAATCAAAAGATCAGACATTATCTATCAAAGAAAAAGATATTCCAAAAACAGAACTTATAAAAACACTTGCGCCACAAGTGATTATTCAAAAATATAGTAAAACTGATACACAAGGACTAGCGTTATCAACAGCAACCTTGTTGATAGAAAGAAATCATGTTGATCCAGGTATTATCAATGTTATCTTAATGTTAGTTTTAAAACAAAAAGATGGTGTATTACCAGGATTAAAATATATGGAAACAGTTTTACATGACTGGTTAAACAAAGGCATTCAAACAACAGAAGATGCACTTAATTATTCAACAAAACTTGAGAATCAGTGGGTTCAAAAGAAGAAAGTTCAAAAAGTGTCTGAACCTGACTGGATGGATGATTATGTTAAAGAGTTAGAGAAAATGGAGGGATAGTATGACTATTGATGAAATGAGAAAAGTGATTTCTAATGATCCAGAAACGAAATCTTTAGACATCTTAGATGTTGATGTCAATAAAGTCTATCAATATCTAGTGCAAAGAAAAGAAAGGCCTGTCGTTGATGGTTATGAAATTGTACTACGTACCGACCCCTACATTGAGATTGTTTATCGTCCAACAAAAGAAAAAGCTCAAGAAATTAAGAAAGAAAAAATTAGAAGAAATTTGAAATTTTATGATAGTGAAGTCTATATTCAAGATGCGAGCATTAAAGATTTTGAATGTTTTAATGAAGAAAGAACAAATGCATATGAAAAAGCCGCATATTTTTTAGATCATTATAAAAAAAATCGTTATGAAAAAGGCATGTTTATTTATGGTAAATATGGGACAGGAAAATCATATCTATTATCAGCGATTGCCCAAGAATTAGCATTAAGAGGTATTGCGGTTTTATTTGTTTATGTACCAGATTTGATAAGATCCATTCGTCAAGGTATGAATGAAGGTAACTTAGAAGAAAGAATTAACAAACTAAAACAAGCAGATATACTAATGCTCGATGATTTTGGCGGAGAAAACATGAGCCCTTGGTTTAGAGATGAAATTATTGTTCCTGTCTTACAATATAGATTATCTGCTAAACTTCCTGTGTTCATCAGTTCTAATTTTTCTATGGTGCAACTCATGGAAGCTTTAACCCTTCAAAAAGATGACACGAACCGTATGAAAGCCGGAAGACTCATTCAAAGATTAAAAGATTTAATGCATTATGTGAAACTTTCTGAAGAACCATTTAATGGCACTTAAAATACTTGTAATTTGAAAAACTAGTGATATAATATATGTGAATGCGAAGAAAAGGATATGATTTTAATCACATTTAGCGACACAGGATGGTGAAAGCTGTGACTGATTAACGTTACTCCCTTGGAGCAGATTAGCTAAAAACTAATTCGGTTCATCACCGTTATCTGATTAATAAGTGCTAGAATTTATTCTAGAACTAAGGTGGTACCACGATCTATTCGTCCTTAGACTATTGTCTAGGGACTTTTTTAATTAAAAAAAGGAGTGATTTAAATGATCAACATTTTATTCCCAGATGGAAGTAGTAAAGCATTTGAAAAAGGTATTACACCATTAGAAATTGCACAAGGTATTTCAATGTCTTTGGCTAAAAAAGCGATTGCAGCAGTTTTTAATGATGCATATATTGAATTAAACAGAGCATTAGTAGAAGATGGAACTTTAGCTTTATTAACAGAAAAAGATGAAAAAGCGTTAGACATCATCAACCATTCGACTGCACATTTAATGGCTCAAGCAATTGTTAGTTTATATCCAAAAGCATGTTTTGGTGTAGGGCCTTATATTGAAGAAGGATTCTACTATGACGTTGATTTTGGTGATGTTAAAATTAATGATGAAGATTTATTAAAGATTGAAAAAGAAATGCATAAGCTAGCTGATCAAGCATTTGATATTAAAAGAGAAGAAGTTACTTATGAACAGGCTAAAGAAATATTTAACCATGATCCATATAAATTGGAAATTATCGAAGATTATAAGCATACTCAATTAACTGTTTATCGTCAAGGTGATTTTGTTGATTTATGTCGTGGTGGTCATGTCTTAAACACAAAACAAATCAAACATTTTAAACTTTTAAGTCTCGCTGGTGCATATTGGCGCGGTAATAGTGATAATAAGATGTTAGTTAGAATTTATGGTACTAGCTTTTATGCTAAAAAAGATTTAGATGCGCATCTAAATCTATTAGAAGAAAGAAAACTTAGAGATCATCGTAAATTGGGAAAAGAATTAGACTTGTTCATGGTTTCTAAAGAAGCTGGTCAAGGGCTACCTTTTTGGTTACCTAAAGGTGCAACCATTCGTAGAGTTATTGAAAGATATATCACAGATGTTGAAATATCTTTAGGTTACATGCATGTTTATACACCGATTTTAGCAAATGTCGATTTATATAAAACATCAGGACACTGGGATCATTATCAAGATTCTATGTTTCCACCTATGGACATGGGCGATGGTGAAATGTTAGTTTTAAGACCTATGAACTGTCCTCATCATATGTTAATTTATAAAAATGATGTCCATTCATATCGTGAGTTACCACTTAGAATTGCTGAACTTGGTATGATGCATAGATATGAAAAAAGTGGTGCATTATCAGGCTTACAAAGAGTTAGAGAAATGACATTAAATGACGCTCATATTTTTGTAAGAGTCGATCAGATCAAAGAAGAATTTAAACGTACCATGGAATTGTTATTAGCAGTTTATAAAGATTTTAGTATTACAGATTACAAATTTAGATTAAGTTATAGAGATCCTAAAGATACAGATAAGTATTTTCCGGATGATGAGATGTGGAATAAAGCTGAAAAGATGCTAAAAGAAGCACTAGATGAGTTTGGTGTTGATTATTTTGAAGCAGTTGGCGAAGCTGCGTTTTATGGTCCAAAACTTGATGTTCAAGTTAAAACAGCTTTAGGTAATAGTGAAACACTATCAACAATTCAACTAGACTTTTTACTACCTGAGCGATTTGATTTAACTTATGTTGGTGAAGATGGTAAAAATGATCAAAGACCAGTTGTTATCCATCGTGGTATTGTATCAACAATGGAACGATTTGTTGCTTATTTAACAGAAGAGTATAAAGGTGCATTTCCATTCTGGTTAGCACCAGTACAAGTGAAAGTCATTCCAGTAAATGTGAGTGCACATATGGATTATGTTGTTAAAGTACATGAAACTTTAAAACAAAATTTATTTAGAGTTGAAAGTGATTTAAGAGAAGAAAAACTAGGCTATAAGATTAGAGAATCACAAACTTTAAAAATACCATATGCATTAGTCTTAGGTGACAAGGAAAAAGAAGAAGGACTTGTAACTTATAGAAAATATGGAGAAACAGAACAAATTACTGTATCTATTGATGATTTCATAAAACTTGTTTCTAAAGAATTAAAAACACATTTGAAGTAAAAATTATGAAAGAGTCATAAAAAAAAGATTATGACTCTTTTTGATATTTACATATTATGATATAATATGCAAGAACAGCGCGAAAAGAGGGATGAATATGTTAGAAGTTAAAAACGCCAAAATGATGTATGGCGATTTAGTCGCAGTTGATCATCTAACCTTTACTATTAAGCCAGGAGATATCTTTGGTTTACTTGGTACAAATGGTGCAGGTAAGACGACGACTTTTAGAATGATCATGGGTTTATTAGAACCTACTGAAGGTGAAGTTATTTACAACGGAGGTAAGGTTGGATATCATAACGTCAATGAAATTGGCTATATGATTGAAGAAAGAAGCTTACTGACAAAAATCACAGTTAAAGAACTTATGTTATATTTTGGACAATTAAAAGATATGGATCCAAAATTAATCTTAGAAAGACTTGACTATTGGTTAGAAAGATTTAGTATCGTTGATTATAAAAACAAGAAAATCAAGGAACTATCTAAAGGTAATCAACAAAAGATTCAATTTATATCTGCTATTATTAATAATCCAAAATTATTAGTTTTAGATGAACCATTTAGTGGACTTGATCCAATTAACACTGAACTTTTTGTTGAAGTGATTAGAGATTTTCAAAAGAAAGGATCTATGGTTGTTTTTTCATCACATCAACTTGATCATGTTGAATCATTTTGTGAAGAAATTTGTGTTCTAGAAAAAGGAAAAGCAATCATTAGTGGATCTATTGATCAAGTTAAAAAAGACTTCAAAAAACAAAATATTCATATCGTTGGTGATGTGGATGTAGAAGTTTTAAGAGGTATTAAAGGTGTTTATAAAGTTATTGAAAACTCTAATGGTCTGATTGTTAAAATTGAAAATGAAGATGTTAGTAAAGATGTTTTCAACTATGTAAAGACTTGTGATCATATTACAAAATATGATGTTGAGCAAGCATCTTTAAGTGAGATATTTATAGCGAAAGTAGGTCAAATACATGAAGAAGTTTAAATTTCTAGTTACCTACGGGTTAAAAAAACGTGTTGCAAGAAAATCATTTTTGATCGCAAATATCGTGATCATGTTGCTATTTGTAGCAATTGTTAATCTACCAACAATCATTGGATGGTTTGGTAGTGATGAAGATGAAATGACTAATGTTTATGTTGATGTTTATAATGAAACAACAATGACAGCTATTGGCGCAGATTTAGAAACTATTTTAAATGAGCCATTTGAAGGTTATGAATATTACGTATTTAGTGAACAAAATGGCACATTTGATGCAGATGCTTTTTGGGAAGATGCAGAAAAAAATGTTGTGCTTGTGATTAGTGGAACAGTGAGTAGTCCTAGTATAGATATTTATTCTAAAATGCCTGAATATAATCAAATGATGATGAGTCAGTTAGAACTATTGATTATCAATTATCAAATTGATGATTATCAATCACCAACATTTAATGCAATCATGGCTCCTGATTATGAAGATCCAGAAGAAGAAGCAGCGCTATCTTCATTAATGAGTTTATTAGTTCTACCTTTATTTATATTAATTACGATGGCGACTCAATTTGTTGGTGTTGACATTATCGAAGAAAAATCTACTAAAGCTATTGAAACGATTATCGCAAGTGTTCCTGCAAAATTGCATTTCTTATCAAAGATTGCAGCTAGTATATCATTTGTATTAATTCAAGGTTTACTTATCTTAGTTTATGGTGGTATTGCAGCATTAGTTGGTAATTTAAGTGCTCAAAGCGGCTCAGTGATGCCTTCAGGTTTTGATTCTCATTTACTGCTTTATTTAAGTGATCTATTACCTAACTGGCCTGTGATATTAATGATTTCATTACTCTTTGTAGTGGTTGGTACATTATTTTATTTAGTGATTGCAGCATTGTTTGCATCAATGGCAGTTACACAAGAAGATTATCAACAATTCCAATCTCCACTCATGCTTATGTTATTAGGTGGATTTTATATCGGGATTTTTGCACCACTTGTTGATGGATATGGCTTCATGAAAATTATGGCATTTGTACCGATATTCACGCCAATGGTTGCACCAATTGCATATGCGTCTGGTATTATGACATTACTAGAAGCTATCATTGCATTAGTCGTGATGATTGGTGTACTTATAGGTTCATTATATGTAGTTTCACCTGTTTATAAGGTAGCTATTTTAAGTTATGATCAAACAAAATTCTTTAAACGCGTTAAGTCATACTTCAAAAAAGCATTTACTAAAACTAAAGTAACAGATAAAAAAGATGTGTAATTATGTCTGAGGATCCTATTTTATTAGCATCAACAGCAAGTGCATTAATTCTTATACCAATATTAAGCAAGTGGTTAAGTTTAAAGAAGTTAAAGTATGTATTCATACCACCAATCTTAGCGCTTGTTATATCATTTCCATTATTTGTTTTTCTTGTAATCGTACAAAATATAAGTATTGGAAGATATTTGTTTTATATATCAATGAGTTTATGGACCGGTGGATTTTTCGCAATTTTTATAAGTTTATACATCTATAAAAAAAATAAAAAAAAGTGAGATTGATTATTCAATCTCATTTTTCTTTAGTAATTCAATTTGTTTTGTTAAAAGTTCATTGGTAAGTTTCGTTTGGTCTTTAATATCTTTAATATTAAATAACATATTCACATAAACCATACCCATGAAGTAATAGATAACACTACCGATAATAATCATGAATCCTTGTTCTGGTATTGTACCCAAAGCGATAACTCCAATAAGCATCATAACAAATGATGTGATGATAATGACCCATTTTACAAAATTAAGAAAAATGGGGTTTCTTGGTTCAAAAATACTGTTTTCGTTAACATTCATAGTTTTCCCTCCCTTTTTATATTCATTTATTTTAAGAATTCTAAAAGTTTCTTAGAGATTTCTTTTTCACTCGAACAGTTAAGTAGTTTTTCTGATAATGTTTCAAGATCTTTTAAACTATGTCTTATAATTTTATCTTTTACACCGACAATAGAAGAAGATGTCATAGATAGTTCATCAACACCTAGTCCAATTAAAAGACATGCAGCCATAGGATCTGATGCCATCTCTCCACAAACAGAAGTTTTAATGCCATGTTTTTTTCCTGCTGTAGTTACCATATGAATGAGTCTTAAAATAGATGGATGAAAAGGTTGATTTAAATATTCAAGTTGAGCATTTAATCTGTCAGCAGCAAATGTATATTGAATGAGATCGTTCGTACCTATTGAAAAGAAATCAACAACACTTGCCAGTTGATCAGCAATAATAGCTGCTGATGGAACTTCAATCATAACGCCAAATTCAATATGCTTGTAAGCTATATTTTTTTCATCAAACTCTTTTTGAATGTTTGAGACTATTTTTTTAAGTTTAATAAATTCTTCTTTTGTAGAAATCATAGGAAACATAACTTTTAAATGTCCATGATTGCTAGCTCTAAGAAGAGCTCTAATCTGCATTTTAAATATGTCTACATGGGATAGAGAAAATCTAATGCCACGATCTCCTAATGCTGGATTATATTCTACTGGATGTTTGAGATATGGAAGTGGCTTGTCTCCGCCGATATCTAGTGTTCTAATAGTTACTGGATATGGATTAAAAGCTTCTAATACGCGTTTATAATGGTGATATTGTTCATCTTCACTTGGCAGTTCATAACGATCTAGAAAAATGAGTTCAGTTCTAAATAAGCCAACACCATATGCATTTTGTTTTTTTGCATATTTCACATCATTAAAGGATCCGATATTCGCTAATAATTCAATTTTTTTATGATCAGTAGTGATTGGATCAACGTCAATTAATGAATCAAGTTTTTGTTTTTCTAGTTTAAAGTTTGAAATTTTTTGTTGGTATAAAGAAAGTGTCTCTTTATTAAATGATCTGATGAGTTTACCTTCTGAGGCATCTAAGATCACATGTTCTTTTTGATGGATACTTTGCATTAAGTTACTTACGCCAACTAGTGCTGGTATACCTAATAAACGTGCGATAATTGAACTATGAGAGTTTTTTCCACCAACTTCAGATATAAACCCTAAAACATATTTAGGGTTGACCATAGCAGCATCTGATGCGCTTATTTCATGAGCCGCTAAGATGACTTCATGATCTATAGTCTCTAAATCTATCATTTTGATGTTTAAATGGTTTTTTATGATGCGATCACTAACTTCTAAAAGATCTGATGCTCTTTGTTTTAAATAGTCATCATCCATTTGTTTAAACATATCAACAAGTGTTAAAACAACGCTTTTAAGTGCATAAGTTAAATTACAGGATTCTTGTTTAATTTTTTCTTCGACTTGTAAGATAACTTCTGGATCTTTAGCTATCGCTATATGAGCATCAAAGATTGAAGAAGTCTCATGATCAAATTTATTTAGACTTAAATTTTTAAGTTGCTTAAGTTGATCTACTGTCTTATCAATTGCTTCATGTAGGTATTGAATTTCGTTTTCAATATTTTTAACGATAATTTTAGTCGTATCAACGGTTTGTTGGTCTAATTTTAAGATATGACCAATAGCGAAACCTTGACTTGCAGATATTCCCTTGAGCATTTCATCACGTCCTTAGTTCTAGTATAAGATTAATTCAAAATTGTCTTTTGTTTCTTTGAGAACTTCTATATGCTTTTTTTGAACAAAGATTATTGGTGTTTGATAATCAATTAAATTGTAGTCATTAAAATTAATGTTTAATGTTAATAAAAGATCACCTATATTTACTTCATCACCAATTGCAACATGCAAGTCAAATAAAGATTGGTCTCTAAGCATATCTGATAGACCTACATGAATTAAGATATCATAATCATTATTTGAAATAGCTAATGCATGATGTGTTGGATAGATCATTTTAATTTTACCATGAATAGGAGAAAATATTTGTTGATCACATGGATTTACTAAAAATCCTGGACCGAGTAGTTTTTGACTAAAAACATCATCACTAGCTTCAGATATATCTAAATATTCACCTTTTATTGGCTTGTAGAAATCAATTTTCATCATAAATCCAACTTTCACCCTTTATGTTTAATTATAACTTATTTTAAGGTGATGTCAAACAATGTTTTTATCACTTTGATAGCATTAACAATCTATTATTTGTTATAATATGTGTGAGGTGAACGAGATGACGTCTTATGATGACTTAAGAAAAAGAATAGAAGCGATTAATGACCCAGGTTTTAAGAAGCCTTTTGGGGAAGTTAATGGTATCAAAAAACTAGTTGTGGGACCAACAGGTGTCGCAGAATTAGAGATTTATCTTAAAGATAAAGCGAAGTATGAACAACAAGTTAAGATTGAAATTATTAAACTTGTGAAAATCGAATTAGGTTTTCCAGGTATTAAAATAGAATTTCTAGAATCTGAATTTGTACCTGAAGGCGAAAAGCCTATGAAGTATTTAGCCATCGCATCTGGTAAAGGTGGTGTTGGTAAATCAAGTGTGACAGCAAATTTAGCAGCTGCACTTATTAGAAGTGGTAAAAAAATTGGAATTATTGATGCTGATGTGTATGGTCCAAGTATTCCAAATGTCTTACAGTTAGAGGTTAAACCATTATCATCGACACAAGATGAAAAAATGATACCTTTACAAAAAAATGGTATTGAAGTGATATCAACTGAATTTTTCATGCCACCTGAAAAACCACTGATGTGGAGAGGACCAATGCTTGGTAAAATGTTAGTTCATTTTTTCAATGGTGTGAAATGGCAAGATGATATTGACTTAATTTTAATCGATCTTCCACCAGGAACAGGTGATGTTGCACTTGATGTAAAATCATATGTTCCAAAAAGTAAGATCATGGTCGTGACTACACCACACATTAACGCAAGTTCAATTGCAGTTAAGGCTGGTATTGGTGCACAAAATATTGGACATGAAGTAATTGGTGTTGTTGAAAACATGAGTTATTATTTAAATCCATGTAATCAAAAACGTGAATTTATCTTTGGTGAAGGTGGCGGCGAAGCTGTTGCTAAAAAATTAGGTGTTCCTGTTTTTGGACAAGTACCTATTGGTCAACCACTTGATGGTTCATACATATTTGGTGGTAAAGAAGAAGCTGGAAAAGTTTATAATGACATTGCTAAAGCAGTTATTAAGGACATGGAAATATAAAAAGAGAAAACCTATCTTGCGATAGGTTTTTTATTTGATATCTTTGTATTTTAAGATTGGGTTTTTAACAGCTTTAACTTCATCTAATCGTCTTACGATTGTGTTGTGAGGTGCTGTTTTTACAATTTCTGGATTTTCAATGGCTTCTTTTGCAACAATTCTCATGATGTTAATAAAACTATCTAGTGTATCTTTTGATTCAACTTCTGTAGGTTCGATCATCATAGATTGATGGAATATAAGTGGGAAGTAAATCGTTGGTGCATGATATCCGTAATCTAGTAGTCTTTTGGCGATATCTAGAGTTTTAACACCAGTAGAAGCATCTTTTAATCCATCAAAGACAAATTCATGCATACAATGACCATCAATAGGAAGTTCAAATAAATCTTTTAGTGAGTCTTTGATGTAGTTTGCATTTAAGACAGCAAGACTACCAACATCTTTGATGTTTTCTTTGCCTAAAGTTCTTAGATAAACATAAGCTCTAATATAAACACTAGCATTACCATAGAATAAGCCGAGTTGTCCTATTGAATCTTTTGCAAGATCTAGATGATATGTTGAGCCTTTTTTAACGACGATTGGATTTGGTAGGAAATCAACTAGTTTTTCACAAACACCGACTGGACCTGAACCAGGACCGCCACCTCCGTGAGGTGTTGAAAATGTTTTATGAAGATTGATATGTGTGATATCAAAGCCCATGTCACCAGGTTTAGCATGTCCTAATAATGCGTTTAAGTTGGCACCATCATAGTATAATAGGCCACCAGCTTCGTGAACAAGTTTAGATATTTCTAAAATATCTTTTTCGAATACACCAGCAGTATTTGGATTCGTTAACATTAACCCAGCAATTTCATCAGATAAAACTTCTTTAAGAGCGTTGATATTTACAGTACCATCTAAATTAGATTTAATTTCGATGACTTCAAATCCACAAACAGTTGCACTTGCAGGATTGGTTCCGTGTGCTGAATCTGGAATGATAATTTTATTTCTTTTAGAATCTTTATTTTTTTCATGATAAGCTTTAATAATCATTAATCCTGCAAGCTCACCATGTGCACCTGCAAAAGGATTTAGAGAATAAGCTTTTAAGCCAGAAATTTCAGCAAGCATTTCTTGAGTCTCATAATATATTTGTAATAATCCTTGCATTGTAGCATCTGGTTGAAGTGGATGTATGTTAGCAAATCCTGGAAGTGTTGCAAGCTCATCGTTGATTTTTGGATTGTATTTCATGGTACAAGATCCAAGTGGATAGAAGCCTGTTTCAACACCAAAGTTTTTTTGACTAACATTTGTATAATGTCTAACAACATCAAATTCAGATACTTCAGGAAGATCTGCAGGTGTAGCTCTTAGTAAATGTTTAGGTAAATCGACTTCACTTAAATTCTTTTCGGTATATTGATAACCGATTCTTCCTTTTTTAGAAAGATCAAAGATTAATGTATCATAATGTGATTTCATTTAAAAGCCACCACCTTTTCAACAAATAAATCAATTTCTTCTTTTGTGCGTTTTTCAGTAACGGCAAATAATAAATGATCTTCTCCAATATGAAGTGGACCTAATATATCATTTTCAATTAAATATTGGTCAAATTGATTAACATCGAATTTAGCTTTTAGTACAAATTCTTTGAAGAAAGGTTTTTGATAAACGACTTCAAATTTTTTAGTTTCTAAAAGTTTTTTATATAAATAATGTGCACCATTTAAGCTTTCTTTAGCATATTTAACAAAACCTTCTTTACCAATAAGTGATAAATAAATGGTGACTGCTAAAGCGTTAAGTGATTGATTTGAACAAATGTTAGAATTTGCTTTTGCGCGTCTAATATGTTGTTCTCTAGCTTGTAGGGTTAATACAAATGCACGTTTATTATCTACATCAGTGGTAATACCACAAATACGTCCTGGCATTTTTCTTACATATTTTTGTTTAGTAGCTAAATAACCAATATATGCCCCACCAAAGGATAAAGGTAGGCCAAGTGATTGTAAATCGCCACAAGCAATATCAACATCTAATTCACCAGGTGTTTTTAATAAAGCAAGTGATTGTCCTTCTTGATTTAAAATAAACATTCCGCCAGCTTCATGGATAATATCAGCTAGTCCATCATAATCTTCGATGATTCCAAAATAATTTGGATTAGCAACAATAACACCCATTTTATCATTGATGTTTTCTTTAACAAAATTAAGATCTGTAACACCATCGATGTTTGGAATCAAGGTTACAGTTAAGTTTCTATATCTTGCGTATGTTTTGATAACATCAATAATTTTAGGGTTTAATGTAGAACTTACTAAAATTTCATTTTTTTGTGTTTGTGCATGAGCCATAAACATAGCTTCAGCAGTAGAAGTAGCACCATCATACATTGATGCATTAGAAATATCCATTTGTGTTAGTTCACACACCATGGATTGATATTCAAAAATATATTGTAAGGTTCCTTGTGCAACTTCTGGTTGATAAGGGGTATAAGAAGTCAAAAATTCTTGACGAGAAATCAAGGCTTTAACAGCACTTGGCGTATAGTGATCATAACTACCTGCACCTCTAAAAATTAAAAGTTGTTTATTGGTATTAGAGAGTTCTTGCATATGTTTAGTTAATTCATAATCACCAAGTTGTGATGGTATGTTATATGTTTGTTTTAGTTTTAAAGATTTAGGAATCTTTTCAAACAAGTCATCAATAGAAGATGCTTGAATTTTATCAAGCATCTCCTTGATTTCTTGTGTTGTATGAGGTAAATATTTATGCATATTAGTCTTCTTCTTTATATTCAGTGTGGTCAGCTAAATCTTTAAATTCTTTTTCATCTAATATTTCAATTCTAGCAATCCAGCTACCATATGGATCAGAATTTAAATTTTCTGGAGTTGATTCCAAATCACTATTGACTTCTAAAACTTTACCTGAAATAGGTAGATACATATCTGAAGCGGCTTTAACTGATTCTACAGCACCAAATGCTTCACCTTTTTTTATAACAGCGCCAACTTTAGGTAATTCAATAAATACGACATCACCTAATGCTTCTTGTGCATGATCAGAGATACCAACTAATGCTTCTTTACCTTCAACTTTTAACCATTCATGAGTCTTTGCGTACAATAATCCTTCTTTAATCATCTCAAAACCCTCCTATTTTTTATAGTTTTTTGTATAAAATTTTTTATTTCTTATCACTGCAGGTACTGCTTTATTTCTAATTTGGATTTGAATTTCAGTTTTTAAGTCACCATAGTTACTATCAACTAATGCAAGTCCAATTGGTTTATCATAATCAGGTAGTAGATATCCAGTTGTAACGATTCCGATTTCTTTTTCGTCTTTTAATACTATATATCCATGTCTTGGAATGTTTCTTTCTAGAAGTTCAAAACCTACAAGTTTTCTTGTCTTGTTTGCTTTATGATTGATACAAGCTTTTTTTCCTAAAAAATCTTCTTTATCAAGTTTGACTGCAAAGCTTAGACCAGCTTCATATGGTGTGATATCTTCAGCAATCTCTTGGCCATATAATGGCAGGTTTGCTTGAAATCTTAGGGTATCTCTTGCACCAAGTCCACAAGGTTTGACACCGACATTTAATGCGTCATCCCAAAGTTTTATTATGAAATCATGATAACCATAAATTTCAAAGCCATCTTCACCGGTATAACCAGTTCTTGAAACAATGACATGTCCATCTTGATATGGAACGATTTTAAAAGTCATAAAGGAAAGATCGGATACTGTTGTATCAAGTAATTGATCGATAGTTTCTTTAACTTTTGGACCTTGAATTGCAACTTGTGAATAATCGTTTGTTAAATCTCTAACAGTTACATCAAATTTTTTTGCTTGTTTTGTAACCCAGAGTAAATCTTTTTCTTTATTTCCTGCATTTACAACAAGTAGTATTTTGTTTTTTTGTACAACATAAACTAACAAGTCATCTAGAGGATAGCCATCATCATTGAGTAGAAGTGCATATGTTACTTTTGTTAAATCATCTTCGATGACATTCGAAACTAAATAATTAACAAATCGAAGTGCATCTTCACCTTCGATTAGAAACTCACCCATGTGTGAAACGTCGAAAATGCCCATATGTGTTCTGACACTAAGATGCTCAGCGTTTATGCCTTCATAGTATACGGGCATTTCATAATTTGCATATTCTATCATTTTCGCATTCAACTTTAGGTGGTTTTCATAAAGTGCAGTTTTTTTCATCTTTTTTCTCCTAAAAGCGTTTTCTAATTTCATTATACAACATATTTTAATATTTAAAATAGAATTGGTTTAAAATCATTTTATTTTTAATAAAATAAAAAAAATTAAGCGTTTCATGTATAATATAGACAAAGGAGACGATTGATATGTTAGTGAATGGAATTTTGTTACATGTAAGAAGAGATGAAGTAGAAAATCCTAAAGCAAGCATCATTTTAACGCACGGAATTGCAGAGCATAGTGGAAGATATGATGCTTTAGTTAGTGCATTAAATAATCAAGGATATAATGTCATTAGATATGATATCAGAGGACACGGACAATCTCAAGGGGATAGAGGTAAATTAAAATCATTTCATCAAACGATTGATGACTTACATGCTTTAGTAGAAATGGAAAAGAATTTGGATACAAAACATATTTTCTTATTCGGACATAGTATGGGTGCATTAATTGTCAATATGTATGCTGTTAAATATCATGATGTTGATGGTATTATTTCAAGTGCTGCGCCATCTTATTTTGTCAAAGATGTTCTTCCTTTTAGAATCATCGGTTATAAATGGTTAGGCTTTTTATCTAAAAAAACTAATTTTGCAGATGATCAATTATCAAGAATTAAAGAAGTTGAAGATGCATATATGAATGACCCACTAAATTTGAAAAAGTTTTATTTTTCATTAGCAGGTAATATGATGGT
>JBAZCK010000002.1:0-72980 GCA_041654955.1 Acholeplasmataceae bacterium
GTTCATCTCATAATATGAATCTATGGGATATTTACCTGAAGCGATGTTTAATTTCATATCATTGTTAGGTTGGTCTCCAACTGAAAATGAAGAAATATTGAATCAAGAAACAATCATCAAACAATTTGATCCAAAACGCTTATCTAAAGCACCAGCAATGTTTGATAAAGATAAATTAGCATATATTAATAGCAGATACATTAAAAAGTTATCAACAGAAGAACTTGCAGCAAAATCAAAAGTATTTTTAGAAAAAGCGAATATCGAAATTCCAAGTGATTCATGGTTAAATCTTTTAGTTGAGATTTTTAAAGATCGTATGAGTTATATTGGACAAATCGTTGAACTATATCAAGCATTTTTCCATCATGAATTTGAACTTAATGACGAGGCTTTTGAGTTTTTAGTAGAAAATCAAAGTATGACTTTATTAGAAACCTTTAAAAATCATTTAGAATCTTCTAGTTTTACTGCTGAAGAGATTGAAGCGCTCATAAAGCGAGCAGGCAAAGACACTGAAACAAAAGGTAAACCATTATTTATGGGTCTTAGAATCGCAACCACAGGTGATATGCATGGTCCGAGTCTTCCTGTATCACTTGCATTATTAGGTAAAACTATTGTATTAAATAGACTCAATCAAACCATTAAACGTTTAAGAGGTGACTTATGAAAAAAATAAGCAGCATTGTGATGATACTCTTATTTGCAATTGTCTTAGTATCATGTGGCAACAAAACTGAAGTTTCTGTAACATTTGAAAATGTTCAAGTTGAACAAACAAGTATTCGTTTCGACCTTAAAGTTGATGATCCAAACAAAGAAATTACCGGTTCAACTGTTGTATATCTTCATAATGAAGAAGGAAACATAAGAAATCAAGAAACTATGGAAGAAGCAATTGATTACTTTGGCATCTATTTTTATGGGTTAGAAACAACGACAACTTTTACACTAAAAGTGGTTGTAACTATAGATAGAGATGCAGTTGAAGTAGGTTCATATGAATTTACAACATTAACAGATCAAGAAATCGTGATTAGTAGTGTTGAAGATTTTATGAAAATGAAAGAAAACAGAAATGGCAAATTTATTTTAGAATCAGATATTGATTTTTCTGGTGAAGAATTTGTATCACCATTTAATGCATCAAATGCTGCATTTGGTGGTACATTTGATGGTAATGGATTTGCATTAAAGAATATTAATTTTAAAGGTATCACAATGTATACTGGTGTGTTTGGATATGTATCTTCAGGCGTCATTAAAAATGTTACCTTTGATAATGTAACAATTGGAACATCAGAAACACCATTAGTGACAGCAACTTCTTCTAGAGTTGGTATTGTTACAGCCTATGCGACATCACAAACAGCTAGAATTGAAAATGTAGTGATTCAAAATTCATCAATTGTTTTTACAACATCATCTACGATTCAAGCTTATGTTGGAGCAGTAGCTGCTGAATATAAAGGTGTTATGAAAGATGTTGAAGTGTTAAATACAGATATTGATGTTACAACATCTACATTTGGTAGAATTAAAATTGGTGGAGCGGTTGCTTTATTAGGTGCTGATTCAGTGATTAGTCAAGTATATAGCCAAACAAATATTAATTTCGTAACTGAAGCGACAAACATTAGAGATGATGATGTTAGCCAAATGATTGGTGGCGTTGTAGCACAACACGTGTCAGGCGCTAAACTTTCAGAAATTATTAGCACTGGAAACATTGACATTGATGTAGACTATAACACTTTAGTAGATACTGAAAAAGGTATTTACCAGTTATTTGTTGGTGGCTTAGTAGGTAGAGCAAATAATGATGTTCAAAAAGGATATTATAGTGGGTCAATCACAATAAATCATGAAAAAAATGAGTTTGAAGAACCTGTGACAAAACAATATAGAATCGGTGGATTGATTGGTTTTTATGAGTCAAATAAGCCTTCTAATAACCTTGTTAGAATCGGTGATGGTGAAATTAATTTAACAATAGCAGATGATGTCATCTTAGAAGCTTCACAAGTGTTTGGTTTTGATCGATTTGAAATCGTAAGTGATAAAGGTGTCTATGGCACTAAACATATCATGATTAATGCAGAATCAAAAGTTGAAGAAGATATCGTAGACACAATAACTGATTTAACAGATTATTTTGATAGCGACTGGATGGATTCATATTTAGAAGCATAAATTTGATACGACACTTCGGTGTCGTATTTTTTTTCATCTCATGATAAAATGAAAGTGGTGATGATATGTTATTATCTAAAACAAGATTTATTAACTACATAAGATGTGATCGATTTTCTGCACTTGATGAGATTTATAAAGAAAAGGACAAAGCGATTGTCTCTTTTTCTGATGAAGATGATTTGGAGGCTCTAATGAACGAAGAAAATCATCAAAAAATGAGTGTTTTATTAAATGATATGATTGATGAAAAAGATGAAGATTTGCTTATAAAAGAAAATCCTCAACTTGAAACGATGCTTAAATATTATAATGAATTAGAAATGATTAGTGGTCATATCATAGATAAAAAATTTAAGGGTAGAACTATTTATGCCTTAGATACATATAAACAAAAGCGTTTCTCACATGAAAAAGATGGATTTAATTTCTATTGTTTTTTGGATGGCTATCAAGAAGATGAAGATACGATTAGAGTTTTTGAAGTTAAAGCAACCACTTCTAAAAAGTTTATTGATCTAACTTTTAAATATGATCAAGAAAAACTAAATGTTTTTGAATATAGCGATGAAGGAAACCTACATCTTAGAGAAGATTTAGGATTAAATGTTAATAAATATTATCATCAAAAAGTAGCTAAATTAAAAGATCGTTTATCTGATGTTGGAAGATATGTATATGATATTGCTTATCAAAGATATGTTTTAGAAAATTCAATAGATACTAAAAAGGAAATTAAATATTATTTAGGCGTTTTAAATAGCGAATATGTACATGATGGGGAAGTAGATGAAGAAAATAATCCAATATATAAGGATCATTTAATGACATTTATTGATGTTACATCTCTTACCAAAAAAATGATGCCTATTGTAGAAAAAGATATTGAAATAGTTATTAAAAGACTTGATGACATGCAAGCTAATCCAGTACCATTAGGTAAGCATTGTCAAAGAAAAGATTCAAGAGAATGCATTTTTTATCCGATTTGTTATAAAGAGATTCCAGATAAAAATTCTATTTTCACTTACTTAGATTCACATCATGGATTTAAAGATCAACAAGATCAAAAACATGAACAATATGACTTAATCAACCAAGGATATCTTTCAGCCTTTGATATACCTAAAGATTGGCTTAATAGAGATAATAATAGAATTCAAAGAGATGTGATGGAATCACATCAACCATATATAAGAAAAGACAAAATTAAGCTTGCGATTGACTCACTAAATTATCCGATTTATCACCTTGATTTTGAGACTTTTCCTTGTCCACTTCCTAGATTTAAGGGCGAAACACCTTATACACAGTCTTTATTTCAATATTCGATTCATATTGAGAAGGAACCTGGAGTTTGTGATAAAGATATAGATAATTATGGATATATTGCAAAAACTCATGATGATTTAAGAAGAGAACTTGTTGAATCAATGTTAGATATCATTAAAGATGATGGTGGGTCAATTATGGTCTATAATCAGTCTTTTGAACAAACAAGATTAAAAGAAATGGCTATTTTATTTCCAGAATATAAACAAAGATTAGAAGATATGATTTTAAGACTTGTGGATTTAATGCATTTTTTAAAAGGGAATAAAAAATTTTATGAAGCTTTAGGTGTAGATAAAGACGATATAAGTGGTATAGTATATTATCATGAAGACTTAAACGGTTCTTATTCTATCAAAAAAGTATTACCGGTTTTCACACATTTAAAATATGATGATCTATCTATCAAAAACGGAAATGAAGCACTCGTAGCTTATGCAAACTTTCCATTTATGGATAAAAAAACATTTGAAAAAACATATCAATCTTTATATGAATATTGTAAGCAAGATACATGGGCGATGGTAGAGATTTTAGATGCTTTAAGAAAGCTTATTTAAAACAAAAGACCACACAGTTAAATGTGTGGTTTATTCTTTTATAAAGCCAAATCATAAAAATGGACAAATGTATGTGGTTTTCTTGTTATTTTTGCTAATTTTTATTATAATAAAACAAAGAGGAGGTCACATACATATGTTAAAAATTTATAATACATTAACAAATCAAATAGAACTATTTAAAACACATCAAGATAAAAAGGTCAATATGTATGTTTGTGGTCCTACGGTTTATGGCGACATTCATTTAGGTAATGCAAGACCTGTTATCTTTTTTGATGTTGTCAAAAGATATTTAACCCATATTGGATATAACGTTCATTTTGTTTCAAACATAACAGATGTTGATGACAAAATTATCGATAAAGCAAAGCAATTAAAAATGTCTGAAAAAGCTTTGACAGATACATACACTAAAAAGTTTATTGATATGACTTTATCACTTGGTAGCATACTTCCAGATGAAATGCCTAAAGCAACTGAATTTATCGAAGAGATGATTCAATATATTCAAGAATTAATTGATTTAGGTGTAGCATACGAAACACCAAGTGGCGTTTATTTTAGAGTTCGTCATGTAGATGATTATGGTATATTAAGCAAGCAAAACATCGATGAACTAAATGCTGGTGTTAGAGTTGATTTAGAATCTGATAAAGAAGATCCAAGAGATTTTAGCATTTGGAAAAAGACCGATGACGGATTGTCTTTTGATAGTCCTTGGGAAAAAGGTAGACCAGGATGGCACACTGAATGTGCTGTGATGAATCATGAAATATTTAATACGGAAATTGATATTCATGGTGGAGGATCAGATTTAAAATTCCCACATCATGAAAATGAAATTGCCCAAACAGTTGCACATGATCATCATCATTTAGCTAAATATTGGATGCACGTGGGTAGACTTGATGTTGATCAAGTTAAAATGAGTAAATCATTAGGAAATATTACACTTGTCAAAGATTTACTTGAAGCATATGATCCATATGCATTTAGATTACTTATGGTTAATCATCATTATCGTCAACCGATCAATTATAGTGAAGATTTGATGATACAATTTGCTAAAGAATATGATAAAATAAAACGAACGCTTAAAAAAGCATTTTTAATGCTATCTTTAGAAAAGATAACATTAGGAGAAACTGACGAGGAAATCATGAAAGAATTTGAAATGATCATGGATGATGATTTCAATATTCCAAATGTCATTACGCTTATCTATGATGTATTAAAACAAATAAACAAAGAAAAAGATTTAAAACGTTTAGGCGTGCTTTACCAAAGCGTTAAAATCATTCTTGAAGTGTTAGGCATTATGCCGTTATTTCAAGTAGAAGATGAAGTGTTGATTATGTATCGCGATTGGGAACACGCAAGAAATGCTAAGAATTTCCAATTGGCAGATGAAATCAGAGACGAATTAAGTAAAAGAGGATGGATGTAATTGAACGGATTAACTTTAGCTTATATAGGTGATGCATATTATGAATTAAAAATTCGTAATTACCTAATCAATAAAAAAATAACAAGCGTTAATCAGTTACATCAACAGGCGATTAAGTTCACTAAAGGTGAAGCACAAGCTAAAATTATGACTTATTTTATAGAAAAGGATATGTTATCTGAAGATGAAATATCGCTTTATAAACGCGGACGCAATTCTAGTGGTCCAGGTAGAAAGAATATTGATGCAAAGACATATCATCATGCAACAGGTTTTGAAGCACTCATCGGGAGTCTATATTTAGAAGATTTGAAACGTTGTGATGAATTGATAGAAAAAGCAATCACGTATATCGAGGATGGAGATTAAAATGGAAAAGACAGTTGATAAAAAACTTAATAAACAATCTCAAGACTTAGATGAACTTCTTGATGGTGATAAAGAAAAGAAGAAAAAGGGACCTAAAACAATCATCAAAGAAGATTTAATTAAGATGAAAGGTGATCCACTTGGCCTTCATGTCCCATTAGATGATGAACCAAAAGAAAGTCTAAAAGTAGATGAAAAGATAAAGACTAGAGATGACATTGTTGTTGAACGATATAATCCAGATATTGAATTAGGATTAACCAGTGAAGAAGTTGAACTTCGTCAGATGGCAGGACTCGCAAACATTAGTGATACTGGTAGTTCAAAAAGTATCCCAACAATCATCACATCAAATATCTTTACGTTTTTTAACTTTCTAAATTTTGGTATTGCAGCATGGTTAATTTCAGTTGGCGCAAGTATAACAAACGTTTTATTCATGGGTGTTATTACCGCAAACATTACTATTGGGATCATTCAAGAAATTAGAGCTAAAAAGACGATCGATAAATTATCACTATTATCTGCTCCAACCGCTATTGTAAAACGTGATAGTGATGAAGTAGAAATTGGTGTTTTTGATGTTGTTATTGATGATATATTATTCTTAAGTTCAGGAAAACAAATACCAGCCGATGCAGTTGTTAGAGAAGGCACTTTAGAAGTGAATGAATCTTTATTAACTGGTGAATCAGATCCGATTATTAAACATAAAGGTGATACCTTATATTCAGGATCATTTGTTATCTCAGGATCATGTCATGCACAAGTAACAGCTGTTGGTAAAGATATCTATATTCAAAAATTAACCAGCCAAGCTAAAAAATATAAGAAACCTGAATCAGATTTATTAGGTTCATTAAAAATTATTATTAGAACTGTAGGGGCATTAATTCTACCCCTAGCAGCGACGTTATTTTATCTCATGTGGTCACAAGTTAATTGGGCACCAGGTATATCAATAACAGAACAACTTGCAAGTCCAGAATATCAACAAATAGTGATTAAGACTGCAGGTGCAATGATCGGTATGATTCCATCAGGGTTATTCTTATTAACTTCTATGGCTTTAGCAGTAGGGGTCATTCGACTTGCTCAAAATAACACATTAGTTCAAGAATTATATTGTATCGAAATGTTAGCTAGAGTAGATACACTTTGCCTTGATAAAACAGGAACCATCACTGATGGTACAATGACTGTAAAAAGTATTATTGAATATAAAAATGAAACTGGTATTACCTTAAAGAATGTTGTATCAGCAATGATCAATGCTCAAAATGATACGAATTTAACAACCGAAGCTTTAAAAGAAAGATTTGGTACTGCAAAAAGATATCGATTTAAAGAACTTATTCCATTTTCAAGTTCAAGAAAATTCAGTGCTGTACAATTTGATAGATACGGGACATTCGCGATTGGTGCACCAGAGTTTGTCGTTAAGGAAAATTTTAGTCAAATTGCATCTGAAGTTGACAAACAATCATCTGAAGGTTATCGTGTATTAGTTGTAGCACATACAAAAGAAGATATCGTAGATAATAAATTAGTTGGAAAAATGACACCAATTGCACTTATTATGATTGAAGATACAATTAGACCTGATGCAATTGAAACGATTGAATACTTCAGATCACATAATGTTGATGTCAAAGTTATATCTGGAGATAACCCACAAACAGTATCTCGTATATCTCAAAGAGCAAACATCGAAAATGCAGATAAATTTATTTCTCTTGAAGGTATGCACGATAAAGAAGTTGTAAGAGCAGCATCAAGATACACAGTCTTTGGTCGTGTATCTCCACATCAAAAGAAACTATTAATCGAATCACTTAAAAATAACGGACGTACAGTCGCAATGACTGGTGATGGTGTCAATGACATCTTAGCGTTAAAAGAAGCTGACACATCGATTGCGATGGCTTCTGGTAGTGAAGCAGCAAGAAACGTATCACATTTAGTTTTATTAGATTCGAATTTCTCATCTATGCCTAAAGTTGTGAGTGAAGGTAGAAGAGTTATCAATAATGTACAAAGAGTATCCACATTATTCTTAACGAAAACTATTTTCTCATTCTTATTAGCTATTGTAGCAATTATAAGATCTGGATATTATCCAATTAGTCCATCACAACTCGTCTTAATTGATTATTTAGTCATCGGTATTCCATCATTTTTCTTAGCGTTAGAACCAAACAATAGACAAGTTAAAGGTAAATTCTTGCTCAACATTATTAAAGCAGCCTTACCTGGTGCTTTAGTAGTTATGATTAATAGCTTAATTATTTTTGGATTTGAAAGAACATTAGAGATGGATACAGTCGTTGTATCAACATTAATTGTTATCACTGCTACAGTTACTTCGCTAACAGTATTATTTAGAGTTTCTCAACCGTTTAATAAGATGCGTAGAACACTCTTTATCCTTATGGTAGGTATATTCTTGTTCCTAGTGTTATTAACACCGCATTTCTTCGATTTTGCACCATTCTGGAAACAAGACATCATGTTTGCTGCACCACTGACTGTACCGCAAATTTTATTATTAGTAGTTTTAGCGCAAGCAACTTTCCCACTGATGTATGTTTTAACGAACATGTATGGTTGGATTAAGACATTTATTAAAACTATTTTAAACAAATTAGCAGATATGCAATAATAAAAGGCGCAAAAGCGCCTTTTCATTCCATTTTTTCAAAAGATTTTCGGATTCAAAATCAGTGATACATATATAATGACCCTGGAGGAGATCAAAATGATCGTTTACGGAAAAAATGTTATAAGAGAAGCTGTTTATGCATCACGACCTATTTTTAATATGTATGTTGATCAAAAATTTAGTGATCATAAGTTTTTAGCATTTTTAGAAGAGAAGGGAATTAGATATGAACTTGTCTCTAAAGAAAAGTTAAATCAACTCACTGATTTACAAAACCATCAAGGTCTGGTTGCAAATGTTAAAGATTATGAAACCTATACGCTTGAAGAAGTTGTTGATCAAAATGTTAAACAAAGATTTCTAATTTTAGATGGTCTAGAAGATCCACACAATTTAGGCGCAATCCTAAGAACAGCTGAAGCAACAAAACTTTCAGGTATCATTATGAGTAAAAAAGGACAGGTTCAGTTAAACGCAACCGTTGCTAAAGTATCATCTGGTGCGATTGAACATGTGAAAGTAATCTCAGTATCTAATATCAATCAAGCCATCATGAACTTACAAAAACTAGGCATCATTGTTGTTGGAACTGACGGAAACACAGAGCTTACCTATGATGATATGCCACTAGATCAATCACTTGCAGTTGTTTTAGGCAATGAAGGTGTCGGTATTAGACCGTTGGTTAAAAACAATTGTGATATGCTAGTTAAAATTCCTATGTTTGGGAAAATAAATTCTCTAAATGTGAGTGTTGCTGCAGCACTCATGATGTATAAGATGATTTGATATGATTTATAAAATCATGAACGACTTTGAACTTGTGTATTTAATAAAAACACAAGAAGATTCAGTCGCTTTTGATTTCCTCTATCAAAAATATCAAAAATTCATTTGGAAGTGTATACACCTTTTAAATATAGATCAAAAAGAACAAGAAGATTTTTTCCAAGAAGGTATACTGATTTTATATAAAGCTGCACAAACATTTGATGAATCAAAAAACAAGACCTTTACAAGGTATTTTGAATTGATTTTAAAAAGACATTTTTATCAAATGATTAGTAAGCTGCCCAAATATCTATTATATGAGGACTCTAATTTTATGGAATGCTTTGCATACTATGAAAGCGAAGATCCTTGGGATTTTATAAAAAACTGCTCAGAATTTGAACAACAAATCTATCAAGCTTATTTTATAGAAAAACAAGCAGTCAAACGTATATCAAAAAATTTATGTTGTGATTCAAAAAAAATATATAATGCTATTTTTCGTATCAAAGAAAAATATAAAAATGTGATATAATAAATAATAGTGTTGACTATGTCATTTATAAGTGTTAAAATACACTTGCTATAAATGACCACAAGGAGTGGTTTTTTAATGCGTGAAAAAATAATATTAGTGTGCTCAGAATGCTTGAGTAGAAACTATACATCGACAAAAAATAAACAAACTCAAAAAGAGCGAATTGAGATTAAAAAATTTTGTCCAAGATGTAATAAGCATACACTACATAAGGAAAGTAAATAGGAGGCTTATATGGCAATCAAACAGAAAAATGAAGAACAAAAAAGTAAGTTACTAGAAGTTCTAACAACAGAATATAAATGGGAGAATTTATTATTAGGTATATTAGCTACGATATCTGCTGCATTAGCATTAATGATTATCAGTGGTAATACACTTTTACAAATAAGAGAAGATTTCCCTATCTTAGGTGAAGGCAATAACGGTCTCATTTTTGCATGGGTTCTATTCATCATTTCATTATTTGGACTAGCGTTAGTTATATATCCATTTTTCTTACCAGCAATTCCTGAACTTAGAAAAATTTCTTGGGCAAAATGGCCAAAATTTTTAGATAATGCAACAAGAGTTCTAATCTTCTTATTTGTCCTAACGGGTGTAATCTTACTATATAACATGTTAATTGTTCGTCTACTAGGTGGCATTCTATGAGTCAAAAGGTCAGATGGTATATTATTCAAACCTATTCAGGTTATGAAAATGCCGTCAAACTTGACTTAGAACGACGTGTAGAAAGTATGGGCATGAATGATTTTATATATAGAATCGTTGTCCCTGAAGAAACAGTTATTGAAAAGAAAGCTGACGGTAAAGAAAAAGAGAAGGTTAAACAACTATTTCCAGGCTATGTATTTGTGGAAATGGAAGTTACTGATGAGTCTTGGTTTGTTGTAAGAAATACTCCAAGAGTTACAGGGTTTTTAGGATCTTCAGGTGGAGGAACTAAACCAGTTCCGCTTGCTACAGATGAAATCAATCAAATTTTATTAAAGGTTGGTATCATTTCTAAACCAACATATGATCATCTTGTTGGTAAAACAGTTGAAATCATTTCTGGTGCATATATTGGCTTAAAAGGTGAAGTTTCAACAGTTGATAATGATCAAGAAAAAGTAGTTGTTAATATTGACTTATTCGGTCGTGCAACACCTACAGAACTTGATGCACATGAGGTAAAAGAAATTAATTTATAAAGTAAAACCGCAATCTTTGAATTGCGGCTTTTTTTATACTACTGTGATATAAACGGTTTGTCCCAAAGGATCTTTAATGGCATTGTTATTTGTAATCGGAACATTTGCTTTAGATAATCGTTTTTCTAATGTTAAAAAGTCTTTTTTTGGAATGTTTAACTGATAAGAAATTAATCCAACATCTGATGGTTGTCTTAAGGAAGCACCTTTATTCCAAGTGTTTAAACCAAGATGATGATGGTACTTACTAGATGATATAAAAAGCGCAGAATTAAAATAGTTTTGTATCATTTCAAATCCTAATACATCAACAAAAAAATTTTTTGCTTGATCTAGATCAGCAACATGAAAATGAAGGTGGCCCATCACCGTATTTGGATCTATGTTTACATAGGGTTCTTTCGGAAGACTTTTCATAAGATCATTTAAATCAAGTGCTTTAGTATACATTTCAATCTGTCCATTTTGAGTTGGCCACATGGATTTATCTCTATCCACGTATATTTCAATCCCGTTTCCATCAGGATCATCAAGATATATAGCTAAACTAACGCCATGATCTGATAAACCGGTGATAGGATAATTATGCGTAGATAATTGGTATAAAACAGATGCCAAATAAGCTTTACTCGATAACAATAAAGCAAAATGATATAAACCTAAGGTCTTATTATTTTTAGCAGCATCTTTATTTTCAATAAGCTTAATAAGTAAGTGATTATTGGATGTGCCCAAATCGATAGAAGAAGATGTTTCATTTAGTATGGATAATCCTAATAAATCTATATAAAAAGCTTTGGCTTTTTCTATGTTAGATGTAAGTAATTCAATAGAAGATATATGCATCGTAGTTTCTTGGTGGAATGGATGAATCATTGTTATCGTCTCCTTTACAATCATATAGTATCATTAATTAGCATAGTCTATGGACAAAAAGCACTAATTGTTAAAAAAATACAAAAATTTAAGTAAAATTGCTTTTATTTTAAAAAATATTTGTTATAATAGTGAAGTGAAATGGAGGTATTATATATGAAAATTGAAATTTGGTCAGACTTTGCTTGTCCATTTTGTTACATTGGAAAAACAAGATTTGAAGAAGCATTAAATAAGTTTGAACACAAAAATGAAGTTGAAGTGACATATAAAGCATATCAACTTAATCCTTATGCGCCTAAACAAATGGAAGGTAGTGCATATGAAGCTTTTGCAAAAGGACACAACATGACACCTCAACAAGCAAAAGATAGATTTAAAATGTTTGAACAAAACGCTAAATCAGTTGGGTTAACTTATAACTATGACATCATTCAAATGACTAACACATTTGATGCACATCGTTTAGCAAAATTTGCTAACACAAAAAATCTAGAAGAAAAACTAACAACAAGATTGATGAAAGCTTATTTTACAGACGGAAAGAATTTATCAGATATTGACACATTAATCAAACTTGCAAAAGAAGTAGGATTAGATGAACAAGAAGTTAAAAAGGTATTAACATCTACCGACTACAAGGATGAAGTCGATGCTCAAATCGATGAAGCAAGAAAAGTTGGCGTTCAAGGTGTACCGTTTTTTGTGATCAATAGAAAATATGGTGTGTCAGGTGCACAACAAACAGAATATTTTATTCAAGCATTAAATCAAATATGGCAAGAAGATCACCCAGTAAAGACATTAAAAAATCAAGATGAAGACGCTTCATGTAGTGATGAAGGATGTAGCTTTTAATAAAAAGTCTACATCTTTTTTTTAAGTTTGTATCGTGTTATAATGTTAAAAAGAAAGTAGGTATACAGATGAGACTTTTGGGTAACATTATATGGTTTATTTTCGGGGGACTCTTAGCTAGTCTATTATGGATTATTCTAGGTATTTTCTTATCAATTACTATTATTGGTATACCATTTGCTAGACAATGTTTTAAATTCGCAGAAATTGTTCTAACACCATTTGGAAAAAACGTTCAACTCAATTTTGATAAACACCCAATAGCAAACATTATTTGGGCGATATTAGTGGGTTGGGAAATGGCACTTGGATATCTAGGTATAGCGCTATTTTTCGCAGTAACCATCATCGGTATACCGTTTGCTTTACAGTGGATTAAACTAGCTCAATTAGCCTTATTACCATTTGGAGCAAAAATAAAATAATTAAGTGTCGATTTTGGTTGACTTTTGACTATCTTAATGATAGAATTATATCGCGTGTGAAAACACACCATAGTGGAAGAATAATATTCATACCACATACTTATGTAAAGAAGGAGGTTGTGTCTCATGGCAAAAAAAGTTGTAAAAATAGTTAAATTACAAATTCCAGCAGGAAAAGCTAACCCAGCTCCACCAGTCGGTCCAGCACTTGGTCAAGCACAAGTTAACATTCCAGCATTTTGTTCTCAATTTAACGAAGCAACAAAAGATTCAATGGGCTTTGTTGTTCCAGTTGTGATTTCAGTTTACGATGATCGTACATTCACATTTGTAACAAAAACTCCACCTGCAAGTGACTTGTTAAAGAAAGCTGCAAACATTAAAGCCGGCTCAGGTAATGCTAAGAAGGATAAGGTTGCAACAATCACAAAAGCACAAGTTAAAGAAATTGCAGAAAAGAAGATGCCTGACTTAAATGCGTACACTGTAGAAGCAGCAATGAAAATTATTGAAGGTACTGCACGCAATATGGGTATCGTAGTAGTAGATTAAAAATTTAGATGATTAGCTATCTAAATTGTGGGAGGATATCCCGCTAGACCACATTTTAGGAGGAAGAATATGAAAAGAGGAAAGAAATACCTAGACGCAGCAAAACTTATTGACAAAAATCAAAAGTATGCAATCGAAGAAGCAGTCGATTTAGTCAAAAAGACCTCATTCGTTAAGTTTGATGCTACTGTTGAAGCAGCGTTCCGTTTAAATCTTGATCCAAGAAAAGCAGAACAAAACTTAAGAGGTGCTATCGTTTTACCACACGGTACAGGTAAAGTTTCTAGAGTTGCAGTTATTGCACAAGGTGAAAAAGCTAAAGAAGCTGAAGCAGCTGGTGCAGATTTCGTCGGTGATGCTGACTTAATCCAAAAAATAGCTGGTGGCTGGTTTGACTTTGATGTCATGGTAGCTACACCAGATATGATGGCTCAACTTGGTAAACTTGGTCGTGTTTTAGGACCTAAAGGCTTAATGCCAAACCCTAAAACAGGAACAGTAACTATGGATGTTACAAAAGCTGTTAACGAAATTAAAAATGGTAAAATCGAATACCGCGTTGATAAAGTAGGAAATATTCATGCACCAATTGGTCGTGTATCATTTGATAACGATAAATTGATTGAAAATTTCAAAGTACTTTATAATACTTTAGCTAGATTAAAACCAGCTACAGTAAAAGGTGTATATATGAAGAATGTAACCATTACTTCAAGTATGGCACCTGGTGTTAAAGTTTTATTAGATTCACTTAAATAACAACAAAGAATTAAACAACTAAATGATGCCAAAGACAGTAGGGGTCAAATGACTTAATATCCTACCGAGGTGAAAGAATATTGATTTTCTCTCTCTCTTTTGTCTTTCGGCTCAAGAGAGATTTTATTTTAAAAGGAGGCATTTCATGCAAAAAGCAAGTATTGAACGTAAAGCAGAAGCCGTACGCGAACTAACAGATAAACTTGGTCGTGCAGCAACAGTTGTAGCTTTTGAATATCCTGGCTTATCAGTAGAACAATTTACAAAACTACGTAGCCAATTAAGAGCAGCAAATTGTGAAGTTACTGTTTACAAAAACAACATTACAAGAAGAGCATCGATTGCTGCTGGATACGAAGCATTAGCAGAAACATTTGTTGGACCTAAAGCTTTAGCAATCAGTTATGATGATGTTGTTGCTCCTGCAAAAATTGTTTATGATTTTGCTAAAGAAAGCAAAGTTGTTAAACTATCTGCAGGTATCGTAGAAGGTAAGTACGCAGATCTAGACATGATTAATGAATTGGCTACATTGCCATCAAGAGAAACACTATTGACAATGTTAGCAGTTGGTATGTTAACTCCAATCAGAGAATTAGCAGTTGGACTTAACATGATAAGCGAAGAAGCATAATAAAAAATTAATTAGGAGGAATTATAAAATGGCTAAATTAACAAAAGCAGCTTTTATTGAAGCTTTAAAAGAAATGACATTATTAGAAATTAAAGAATTAGTAGATGGTTTAAAAGAAGAATTCGGTATTGACCCAACTGCAGTAGCAGCAGCTCCAGCAGCAGCAGGTGCAGCAGCTGAAGAAGAACAAACAGAATTCGATGTAATTCTTAAGACTTTTGGTCAAAATAAAATTGCTGTTATCAAAGTTGTACGTGAAGTTACAGGTCTTGGCTTAGCAGATGCTAAGAAATTAACTGAAACTGCAGATGCAGTAATCAAAGAAAAGATTAAGAAAGAAGACGCTGAAGCATTAAAGACTCAATTACAAGATGCAGGAGCAACTGTTGAAGTTAAATAATATTTAACTAAGTGAATCATAACCTGAGATTTTGATCTCGGGTTTTTTCGCCGTCATAGGGGGTCACATGAGTCATTACTTTATTGAAGATAAAAACCTTGATCACGACATCAAGAAAAAAGCTATTTATATCAATGATATGAAGCTAGAATTTTATACAGATCGTGGTGTTTTTAGTAAGGAAAAAATAGATTATGGGACACATGTTTTACTTAAACATGTTAAGGTAGAAACGTCGTTAAAATCGATTATTGATATGGGTTGCGGATATGGACCAATTGGTCTATATCTAGCAAAAACATATCCAGATAAAGAAATTTTTATGTTTGATGTCAATCCTAGAGCGGTTGATCTATCTTTAAAAAATAAAGATTTAAATAAAATCACAAACGCAAACATCAAAGTAAGCAATCTTTTTGAAGCGTGTGATATTAATGCAGATCTTATCATCACAAATCCACCGATTAGAGCGGGCAAACAAACAATCTTTAGTTTGTATGAACAAGCATACCAACATTTAAATAAAGGTGGAAGTTTTTACTGTGTGATTCAAAAAAAACAAGGTGCACCCTCAACCTACAACAAATTAGTCTCATTATTCTCAAATTGCGAAATTGTTGTAAAAGATAAGGGATACTGGATTCTTTTGTCAAGAAAGTAGTTATTATCATTGACTATTTACAAAATATATGATAATATATTTAAATGCATAATATCGTTTTTTTGTTAAAAAAAACGGTAGAAATACGTGATTTCCAAATACGATAGGAGTGTGGAATATGGAATATCGTGACGTCAAATATGGTAAAAAGGCACAGCGCAGAAATTATTCAAAAATGCGCTATGACATTGATTTACCAGACCTCATAGAGATACAAACAAAATCATTTAAGTGGTTTATAGATGAGGGGATTAAAGAACTGTTAGAAGATATTTCGCCCATTGAAGGACATAATGGCGATTTAAAGCTCTATTTTGAAGAACACTATTTAAGTGAACCGAAATATAGCATTCAAGAATCAAAAATTAGAGATGTCAATTATGCGAAACAACTCTCTGCTCGTGTAAAACTTGAAAATGCAATAACTGGAGAAGTACGCGAAAACGTAGTTCTTATGTGTGAAATCCCATTTATGACACCATCAGGGACTTTTGTCATTAATGGTGCTGAACGTGTTGTCGTATCACAAATTATTCGTTCAGCAGGTGCATATTTTACGAGTGAATTAGACAAAAAATTAAATCAAACTAAATTCTCAGCTCAAGTCATCCCAACACGTGGTGCTTGGATTGAATATGAATTAGGTTCAAAAAATATTATGTACGCTAAGTTAGATAGATCTAAAAAAGTTCCTATGACAACTATGATGCGTGCCCTTGGTTTTTCTAAAAAGAAAGACATTTATGAAGTGTTTGGAAAATCACTATACATGGATGCTACTTTTGATAAAGATGAAACTAAAAACAGCGATGAAGCGATTATCGACTTATATTCAAAATTAAGACAAGGCGAAAAAGTTCCTGCAGATGCTGCAAGAGAATTTGTTCGTATGCGTCTATTTGAACGTCGTCGTTATGATTTAGCTGCAGTTGGACGTTATAAATTCAATAAGAAATTAGACGTTTTACAACGTATTGAAAATCAATATACTGCAACTGATATCATTGATCCAAATACGGGTGAAGTTTTAGTTCCAAAAGAAACTAAGATTACTAAATCTATCATCGATCTATTAAGAGAAAATCGTCATGCATTACGTAAAGAAGTTATTCCTAAAGAAGAATCTTTACAAAATGAAACACCTGACGAAATTTTAGCAATCCGTCTACCTGATGGTGGCGATGAGCTATACACAAAAGAAAATATCATTAACTTAAGAACTGGTGAAGTCTTAGTTGCAAAAAATACTTTAATTAATGAAGAAGTATTTGCGATTTTAAGAAGAAGCCGTCAATCTTTAGATGAAAAAGTTATTAAATATTTCTTTGGTGCTAAAGATATTTATGAAAAAGAACAAGAACGTAGCGGCGTTATCGTTGAGATGATTGAAGTTACAGTTAAAGATAAAGAAACAGAAAGAATTTATCCAGTTAAAGTTTTAGGTAATGATCAAAGAGAAGACAGAGAACATATTACATTATCAGATATCGTTGCATCAATGAGCTATTATCTAAACATGTATGATGGATTAGGAAACACTGACGATATTGACCATTTAGGTAATCGTCGTTTAAGATTAATTGGAGAATTATTAAAAAATCAATTTAGAATTGGTTTAGCAAGAGCAGAAAAGAACATTAAAGACAAGATGTCAACGACAACATTTGCTGATGCAACACCTTCTAATATCATTAATATGACACCACTAGCTGGTGCTATTAAAACTTTCTTTGGTAGTTCACAATTATCACAATTCATGGACCAAATTAATCCATTAGCTGAGTTAACTCAAAAAAGAAGAGTTTCAGCACTTGGTACCGGTGGTCTTGCAAGAGATCGTGCTGGTGTAGAAGTGCGTGACGTTCATAACTCTCACTACGGTAGAATTTGTCCAATTGAAACACCTGAAGGTCCATCAATCGGTCTTATTTCATCACTTGCTACATATGGTAAAGTAGACCAATATGGATTTATTCAAACACCTTATTTAAAAGTTGATCGCTCAAGCGGTGAACCAGTTGTTACTGAAAATATCCATTATTTAACTGCAGATGAAGAATATCATGAAGTTATCGCATCAGCAGCAACTGTATTAAATGAACAAGGTGTGATTACTGAAGAAAAAGTTATCGGTCGTCATCGTGGTGAAACATCAATGTTTGACCTTGAAGAAGTTACTTATATGGACGTTAGTCCTAAGCAAATTGTATCTGTTGCGACATCTACAATTCCATTCTTAGAGCATGATGATGCTTCACGTGCACTGATGGGTGCCAACATGCAACGTCAAGCTGTACCACTTTTAAAAACAGATTCTCCAATAGTAGGAACTGGTATTGAATACCGTGCTGCAAAAGACTCTGGATCAGTGATTGTAGCAGATGTTACAGGTTTTGTAACCTATGCAGATGGTACAAAAATAACAATTACACAAAAACCAGATGATAAAATTATCGTTGGTAATAATGTATTGTTTGACCCAACTCAAGAGTTTACATATCAAACAGCTAAAACATTAAAAGATTATGGCATGGGTGATAGTAAAACATTTAATTTAATTAATTTCTTTAGATCAAATCAAGATACAAACGTTCTTCAAAGACCTATTGTTAAAGAAGGCGAATTTGTAGAAAAAGGTGATACCATCGCAGATGGTCCATCAACTGATCATGGTGAATTAGCATTAGGTAGAAACGTTACCGTGGCATTTATGACATGGGAAGGTTATAACTATGAAGATGCGATCATCTTATCAGAGGATTTAGTTAAAGAAGATGTTTATACATCAATTCATATCGATGAATATGAAATTGAAACAAGAGAATTAAAAACAGGTAATGGTAGAGAAGAGATTACTCGTGAAGTACCAAATGCCGGTTATGATGCATTAAAGAACTTAGATGAACGTGGTATCGTTATTCCTGGTAGTGAAGTTAAAGAAGGCGATATTTTAGTTGGTAAAATTACTCCAAAAGGTGTGTTTGAACCAAGTCCATCTGAAAAACTAATCCATGCAGTCATTGGTGAAAAATCACGTGAATATCGTGATTCATCACTAAGAGTGCCACATGGTGGCGGTGGTATTGTTCAATCCATCCAATATTTCTCTAAGAAAAATGGAGACGTACTTCCAAGTGGAGTTAACGAATCTATTACAGTATATATTGCTAAAAAACGTAAGATCTCTGAAGGAGATAAAATGGCTGGTCGTCATGGTAATAAAGGGGTTATCTCTAGAATATTACCAAGAGAAGATATGCCACACATGGCTGATGGTACACCAATTGACATCATGTTAAACCCACTAGGGGTTCCATCTCGTATGAATATCGGACAAATCTTAGAAATCCATTTAGGTATTGCAGCTAAGAGCTTAGGCATCAAAATTGCAACTCCAGTATTTGATGGACTTAATGATCATGACTTAAAGTCAATCATGAAAGAAGCTAGAGAAAAAGCTTTAGATTCTATTAAACCTTCTAAACCAATTGAAGAAATGACAGACATAGAAAAATACAACTATGAATTAGACAAGAAGATGTTAGCTGAATTTGGTGAAGATGGAAAAGTTACATTATATGATGGACGTACAGGAGAAGCATTTGATAATAGAGTTTCTGTTGGTGTCATGTACATGATTAAATTATCACACATGGTTGATGATAAATTACATGCACGTTCAGTAGGACCATATACACTTGTTACACAACAACCTATGGGTGGTAAAGCTCAAAATGGTGGTCAACGTTTCGGTGAAATGGAAGTTTGGGCATTATATGCTTATGGTGCTGCACATACACTACAAGAAATGTTAACGATTAAATCGGATGATATGATTGGTAGAAATAAGGTTTATAGTTCTATTACACATGATAAACCAATTCCACAAGCATCGATTCCAGAATCATTTAGAGTATTAACAAGAGAATTACAATCTCTAGGGTTATATGTTGAATTAATCGACGCAAACACTGGAGAAAACGAAGCGACTAAATCTTTAGTCGATCATACAAAGACTACATTTACTAAAGGAGGGTATCGTTAATGGCAAAAGAAAAACTAACATTACATGTTGAATCTTTAAAATTATCAGAAGATGCTCTCAATGCTTTAAAACTTGCAGGTATTGATCAATTAGAAGACTTTAATACGTTTAACTTAAAAGAATTATCAATGCTACTTGGTGATAGCTACGAAGAAATTAAATCAATTTTACGTCGTTACACACTACCAAGATACTTAGAAAATTTAAACATTAGTGATGAATCAATCGAGATCTTAAAAAATGCCGGGATTCAAGACTTAAAAGAATTTTTAGACTTTAACCGTCACAGTTTATATCATTTATTTGAAGATGATTTAATCTTGCGTCAAGAGATCAACGGTATATTAGAACTTTATGGATTTGATGCATTAAAAGAACATGCACATGAACATCATGAAGAATTAGCAGTTGGAAGTGATGATGAAACTATCATTGAAGATGAACTTTTAGATGATTCTGAAAGTGCACTTGGCATGGATTTAACTGAACGTATCGGACGTCATGTACAACCGATTCGTAAAGGTTATGGTTCTAGAACTTTCTCACATTTAAAAATTAGAATTGCATCACCAGATGAAATCAGACAATGGTCATATGGTGAAGTAAAAACACATGAAACTATCAATTATAGAACATCAAAACCTGAAGAAGGCGGATTGTTCTGTGAAAGAATTTTTGGTCCAACTAGAGACTATCAATGTGCATGTGGTAAAAAACAAAGCGGCAATAAAGGCCAAATCTGTCAAAAATGTGGTATCGAAATTACTGAATCTAAAGTACGTAGAGAACGCATGGGACATATTGAACTTGAAGCACCAGTTGTTCATACATGGTATTTAAAAAACTCACCTTCAAGATTAGCTATCCTTTTAGGTATTAAAGCTAAATCATTAGAAGAAGTTGTTTATCATGCATCATATATCGTTACAGATCCAGGGACTGCACCTTTAACAAAGAAGCAAATCCTATCTGAACAAGATTATTCAATGTTAACTGAACAATATGGTTCTAAATTCCAAGCTTTAACAGGTGCGGAAGCAGTTAAAAAATTACTACAAGAATTAGATTTAGATAAAGAAGTTAAATCATTAAGAAGAAAACTTAAAACAGCATCTAAACAAAAACGTGATCGTATCATTAAACGTTTAGAAGTTGTTGAAGCATTTAACAACTCAGATAACAAACCAGAATGGATGGTTATGGATGTCATTCCAGTTATTCCACCAGATTTAAGACCAATGGTTGCACTTGATGGTGGACGTTTTGCGACAACTGACTTAAATGACTTATATCGTCGTATTCTAAACCGTAACAATCGTCTTAAAAAACAAAAAGAACAAATGGCACCTAGATTGATTACTAAGAACGAAAAACGTATGTTACAAGAAGCGGTTGATGCATTATTTGATAATGCTAAACGTGGTAAAAAAGCAGCAGTTGAAAGAAACAGACACTTAAAATCATTATCAGATATGTTACGTGGTAAACAAGGTCGATTTAGACAAAATCTACTTGGTAAACGTGTTGACTACTCAGGTCGTTCAGTTATTATCGTTGGACCAGACTTAGAGATGTATCAATGTGGTATTCCAAGAGAAATGGCAATCACTTTATTTAAACCATTTGTACTTAGAGAACTTCAAAGAATGCAAGGCGATGACCAAAGTTCTAAGAAGAATGCAAACTCTAAATACGATAAGATGGATGATGATGTATGGGCAGCATTAGAAAAGGTTGTTAAAGAACATCCAGTACTACTTAACCGTGCACCAACGCTTCATAGACTTGGTATCCAAGCATTTGAACCTAAATTAATTGATGGTAAAGCGATTCGTCTTCACCCACTTGTAACCGTAGCGTTTAACGCTGACTTTGACGGTGACCAAATGGCTGTCCACGTTCCACTATCAAATGAAGCACAAGCAGAAGCAAGACTTTTAATGTTAGCTTCTAATAACATTCTAAACCCTAAAGACGGTAAACCGGTTGTTACACCTTCTCAAGATATGGTACTTGGTAATTACTATTTAACTATTGAAGAGAAAAATGATCGTACGTTTAAAGGATACCGCGCTGATATTCGCTTAGAAGAACATCATATTAAACATCGTAATGAAGGTCACTTCTATTTCGATTTTGATGAAGCTTATCTAGCTTATCAACATGGTGAAATTGGTCTGCATACAAGAATTTTTATTGATCCTAGATCAATTAATCAAAAATTTAGTGCAGAACAATTAAACAAATATTTATTAACAACGTTAGGAAAATTGATTTTTAATAGAATCTTACCTCCTTCGTTCCCATATTTAAATGAACCAACCTTAGAAAACTTAGAGTTACAAACACCTGATAAGTATTTTATGGCAAAAGGAACAAATCCAACTGATTTCTTAGTAACAGCTGTAGTTCCATCACCATTTAAGAAAAAATTCTTATCACAAATTATTGCTCAAGTCTTCAAACAATTACAAATCTCTGAAACATCTAAGATGCTAGATAGATTAAAAGATCTAGGATTTAAATATTCTACTGTTGCAGGTATTACTGTATCGTTTGCTGATATCAATGTTTATTCAAAAAAACAAGAACGTATTGAACAAGCAAACCATACAATTGAACAAATTACCGAATGGTATGAAGATGGTATGTTAACAAATAATGAACGCCGTGATTTAGTTATTAAAGAATGGCAAGAAGCACGTGATGAAATTCAAACAGGCTTAATGGCTGAGTTTGATGAAGATAATAATATCTACATGATGAGTGATTCTGGTGCCCGTGGTAATGCATCAAACTTCTCGCAACTTGCGGGTATGCGTGGGCTGATGAATAACCCTAAAGGTGAAACCATTGAAGTTCCAGTACAAGCATCATTTAGAGAAGGTCTAACCGTATCTGAATTCTTTATTTCTACCCATGGGGCTAGAAAAGGATCTACCGATACAGCACTTAAAACTGCTGAATCAGGATACTTAACACGTCGTTTAGTTGACGTTTCACAAGATGTTATCGTAGTTGATGAAGATTGTGGTACTGAACGTGGTGTCATTATGAGAGCAGTTATGGATGACACGAAAGAAATCGTGCCATTATATGACCGTATTGTCGGAAGATATTCATCTAAAGATGTATATCATCCAAAAACAAAAAATATTTTAGTCCAAAGAAATGATTTAATTACTGAAGAACTTGGTGCTGAAATCATTAATGCAGGCATTACTGAACTTGAAATTAGATCAAACTTAACATGTAACTCTGATAATGGCGTATGTGCTAAATGTTATGGTAGAAACCTAGCAACTAACACTAAAGTTGAAGTCGGAGAAGCAGTTGGGGTTGTTGCTGCTCAGTCTATTGGTGAACCAGGTACTCAGTTAACCATGAGAACCTTCCATACCGGTGGGGTGGCATCAGCATCAGATATTACCCAAGGTCTACCTCGTATTCAAGAGTTATTTGAAGCGAGAAACCCAAAAGGTAAAGCAATACTATCAGAAGTTGATGGTAAAGTTAAATCTGTTGATCGTCAACGTGGAGGCACATCAATTATTACAATTGTTGATGCACATGATAAAGAGTATAAATATACAATTGATCCAAACGTTGAATCACTTGTTCGCAAAAGTGCAGCTGTTAAAGCTGGTCAAAGATTGACATTAGGTTCTATCAATCCAAAAGAATTATTACGTATTGTTTCAACTGAAGCAGCAGAGATGTATATTTTAGAAGAAGTTCAAAAAGTATACCGTGCTCAAGGGGTTGAAATTAGTGATAAACACATCGAGTTAATCATTAGACAAATGTTAAGAAGAATTACGGTAGTAACCGAAGGAGATACTGATTTACTTCCTGGTACTGAAGTTTCAGTTGCAGAGTTTAAACGTGAAAACAGAAAAGCATTTGCAGCTATGAAGCGTCCAGCAGTTGGTAGACCAATCTTATTAGGTATTACAAGAGCATCACTAAGAAGTGATTCATTCTTATCAGCAGCATCATTCCAAGAAACAACTAGAATTTTAACAGATGCAGCAATTAAAGGTAAGACAGATGAACTTCATGGCTTAAAAGAAAATGTTATCATCGGTGGATTAATCCCTGCTGGTACAGGTATTTTAAGAGATAAGGCATTTGATTATGATCGTTCAAACACTTCTTATGAAGAAGAAGATGACGATTACGATTTCTAATACGAATAAACACTCTAGATTCGATCTAGGGTGTTTTTTTTGATATGAAATAATGCTTAAAAAATGGTAGAATAGATACAGGTGATAACATGAAAAAAGTATTAGTCGTTGGCGGATCTGTTATTGATGTATTTGCATATCCAAAACATAAATTAATTTTAGGAGATTCTAATCCAGGATATTTAAAGAGATCTTTAGGTGGTGTCGCAAGAAATATAGCTGAGAACTTAGCTAGATTAGATGTAGATACGACTCTTTTTACGGTTTTAGGTAAAGATGAAGGAAGAAGATGGATCATGACATCTGCTCAAAATGCCAAATTAAAATTATCTGCAATCACGGTTGAGCAAACTCCATCATATATATCCATTCAAAATGAAGAAAATGATCATGTAGTTTCTATCGCACTTATGGATGAGATTGAAATGCTAGATGTTGAAGATGTTAAAAAACGAGAAAATATGTTTGAAAGATCTGATATTATCGTCTTAGAAACAAATTTAAAACAAGAAGTCATGGAATACATTGCACGTACATATCAACAAAAAGATATTTATGTTGATGTGATTTCATGTCAAAAAGCAGACAAAGTAAAAACAATTTATCCTTTTATTAAAGCCTTAAAGATGAATTTGCTTGAAGCGAAATATTTAGCTGGATCTGAAGATTTAAGTGATGAAGCACTAGGAAGACACTTCATTTCAAAAGGTGTCAAAGAAGTATATATCACAAAAGGTAGTGAAGGTTCATTATATGTAAGTCCTGATGAGGTTAAACATCTTAAAACAAAAGTCATAGAAGTTAGAAATACAGCTGGTGCAGGTGATGCATATTTTGCAGGTGTCATTTATGCAGAGATAAATCACCTAGATCCCATTATTTATGGAACTAAAGCCGCATTATTAACCTTACAAGACGAAAAAGCGGTGTCTGAAGAATTAAGTATTGAAAAATTAAATGATGTCAATATATCTTGATAAGACATAAGCCTTTATCCAAAGGCTTTTTTTATGCATTTATCTAAAGATAAATGCGATTTTATAGATATTGTCTTGACACAATCAAAGTTTTTTAATACAATGATATATGTTCATTCAAATGCCCATTTTAAAATGGACAATATTTTGAGTAAAATACGACGACTTATAATATAATATACATAAGCGCTTTTGAAACGAGGAAAAATTATGGATTTATTTAAGAAGTGTTACACATATGATGCTGCTAAGAAGGCTAGAGAACATGGGTATTATCCATACTTTCATGTCTTAAATACGAAACAAGATACCATTGTTGAAATGGAAGGCAAAAAGATGATTATGATTGGTTCTAATAACTATTTAGGACTTGCATCTCATCCAGAAGTTATTGAAGCCGCAATCAATGCGACTAAAGAATATGGTACAGGTGTATCAGGATCTCGTTTTTTAAACGGTACTCTAGATCTACACATTCAATTTGAAAAAGAGCTTGCAGAGTTTTTAAACAAAGAAGATGCGACTATTTTTTCAACTGGTTTCCAATCGAATCTAGGGATTATATCTGCAATTGCAGGCAGAAATGATATTATATTTTCTGATAAAGAAAATCATGCGTCTATATATGATGGCACAAGATTATCTTATGCAGAAGTTGTAAGATTTAACCACAGTGATATGGAAGACTTAGAAGCTAAATTAGCTAAAGCTGATCCAAATAAAGGTAAATTAATATTAACAGATGGTGTTTTTTCCATGAGTGGAGATATCGCAAATCTACCAGAAATCGTTAGACTAGCTAAAAAATATGAAGCTAGAGTAATGGTTGATGATGCACATGGACTTGGTGTGATGGGTAAACATGGTAGAGGTACTGCAGAACATTTTGGCTTAGAAGCTGAAGTTGATATTATCATGGGTACTTTTTCTAAATCTTTAGCAAGTCTTGGTGGTTATGTAGCTGCTGAAAAAGATGTTGTTGATTATATTAGACACAATTCAAGACCATACATCTTCTCTGCTGCAATTCCTGCATCTAATGCTGCTGCAGCATTAACAGCACTTAGAATCTTAAAAAGAGAACCTGAAAGAGTAACTGCATTAAGAGATATTGCTGATTATATGCGAGAAGGATTAAAAAAACGTGGCCTTGAATTAAGACCATCACAAACGCCAATTATTCCGATTTATACATATATGCCAATTAGAACAATGATTGCTTGTAATCAGTTATTTGAACATGGAGTTTATGTAAACCCTGTTGTTCCACCAGCTACACCAATAGGCGAATGTTTAATTAGAACTAGTTATACAGCAACACATACAAAAGAACAAATGGATGAAGCAATCGATAAGATTGTAGAAGTACTTAAAGGATTGGAAGATTTTAATGAATAAAACAAAAGTAGTTGTCATCACTGGTGCATCTTCTGGCATTGGCCTAGAAATTGCTAAATACTTAGCTCAAAAAGAATATATTGTTTATGGCATATCAAGATCAAAAATCCATGATAAATATATTAAAAGTATTCAAGCAGATGTCACTAATTATGAACAACTAAAGCTTGCATATCAAGAAATATTTGATATTGAAGGACATATTGATTGCTTAATTAATAATGCCGGTATGGGTATATCAGGTAGCATAGAAGATACTTCTTTAGAAGATGCAAGATATATCATGGATGTTAATTTTATGGGTGTTTTTCACTCTACAAAAGCAATGGTTCCATTTTTAAGACAATCAAATGCTGCTAAAATTATTAATGTAAGCAGTGTAGCAGCAAGATTAGCTATACCTTTTCAAGGATTTTATAGCAGTTCAAAAGCGGCTATCAATGCATTTTCTGAAAGCTTAAATATAGAATTGGCACCTTTTAAAATCCAAGTATGTAGTGTCATGCCTGGGGATATTAGAACAAGTTTTACAAAAAATAGAAAAAAGAACATAGATGAAAGCGAACATTACATAAGACGAGTTGAAAAATCAATCTCAGTGATGGAAAAAGACGAACAAAACGGCATGGATCCTGAATATGCAGCAAAAGTTATTTATAAACTATTAAAAAGAAATCGTATGCCTATATATAAAACCATAGGGTTTAAATATAAAGTATTTATTTTCTTGCAGAAATTATTACCAGCCAAACTCGTCAATCGATTGGTTGGGTTTATCTATGGTTTTAAAAAGGAGTAAAGAAATGAGTAAGACACAAACAGCATTGATCAAAGCGGTGATAGCAGGGATACTTGTTGGTGTTGGTGGTATATTATACGTCAGTTCTCAAGATAAACTTGTAGGATCTATTTTATTTAGTTTCGCATTGATTTTGATCGTTTCAAAAGGATATAATTTATTTACAGGTAAAGTGGGTTATTTATTACCTTATGAAAAAGGTCATTTAAAACTAGTAGGACTTACATTAGTAGGTAATATCATTGGAGTATTATTTACATCAAGTCTTTTTTTATTGTCCGGTAAAACGGCAGCCATCAATCAAGCAGAGTCCTTGATGATGTATAAACTTGATCAAGAATGGTATCAAGTCTTTGTATTAGCGATATTTTGTGGATTTATGATGTATCTAGCAGTAGATAGTTATCACAAAATTAAAAATCAAGGTGCAGCATTAGCAGTTGTTATATTTTCAGTGTGTATATTTATTATTGCGGGATTCGAACATAGTATCGCAGATATGGTCTATATATTCTTAAGTAAATCATTTACATTAGAAACTTTACTATTCTTCATTATTGTACTTTTAGGTAATTTAGCAGGATCTGTTATTTTAAATGTTTTACACCATCTAATTAAAGAACCATCATAAAAAAGTAAAGCATAGATGACATATCAATAAACATCTATGTTTTTTTATGTAAAAAATGTATAAATACTATAAAAAATAAACAATTTTTTAGTTAAAATCATTGACAATCTATCAAAGATATTATATAATTAAAACGCTGTGTGAAATACACAAGAAACGCCTATATATTTTGGCTTACTAAAGCCAAAAATATTTTTTAAAACAAAAAATGAAACACATGGATATGTGTTAAGGAAAGGAGAACAAGCAAATGCCAACAATTCAGCAACTTGTAAAAAAAGGAAGAACTAATAAAAAGTACAAATCAAAATCACCTGCTCTAGGCTATGGATTTAATAGTTTACATAAAAGCGAAAGTGATTACACTTCACCACAAAAACGTGGGGTATGTATTCGTGTTACAACAATGACACCAAAGAAACCTAACTCTGCTTTACGTAAATTTGCACGTGTTCGTTTAAGTAACCAAACAGAAGTTACAGCTTATATTCCAGGAATTGGACACTCTTTACAAGAGCATAGTGTCGTATTGATCCGTGGTGGTCGTGTTAAAGACTTACCTGGTGTTCGTTACCACATTATCCGCGGTACACTTGACGCTTCAGGTGTAGCAAACCGTATGCAAGCACGCTCTAAGTATGGAGCAAAACGCCCTAAAAAATAAAAATATTATAAATGAACAATCAAAAGAAAGGAAGTAGGTGAACTAGATGCCACGTAAAGGACACATTGTAAAACGCGATGTTTTACCAGATCCAATATACCAATCAAAATTAGTGACTCGTATTGTTAATACAATCATGGTTGATGGTAAAAAAGGTACAGCTCAAAGTATATTATACGGAGCGTTCAACCGCGTTAAAGAAGTTACAGGACGCGAACCAATAGAAGTATTTAATGAAGCATTAAATAACATTATGCCGGTATTAGAAGTTCGTTCACGCCGTATTGGTGGACAGAACTATCAGGTACCAACAGAAGTAAGAGCTTCAAGAAAAACAACATTAGGATTAAGATGGTTAATTAATTACGCAAGATTACGTAATGAAAAGACTATGGAAGAGAGATTAGCGAAAGAAATCATGGACGCATCACAAGGTTTAGGTGCAGCTGTGAAGAAACGTGAAGATGTACACCGCATGGCTGAAGCAAATAAAGCATTTGCTCACTATCGCTGGTAATAGAAGGAGATTTAAATTATGCCTCGTGTATTCCCATTAGAAAAGGTGCGCAATATTGGTATTATGGCCCATATTGACGCTGGAAAAACAACAACGACAGAACGAATTCTATTCCATACTGGTAGAATTCATAAAATAGGTGAAACTCACGAAGGTGCAGCTACAATGGACTGGATGGCTCAAGAACAAGAGCGTGGTATTACGATTACTTCAGCAGCTACAACAGCATTCTGGAAAGATCATAAAATTAATATCATAGACACTCCGGGTCACGTTGATTTTACAGTAGAAGTATCTAGATCTTTGCGCGTGCTTGATGGTGCTGTTACAGTATTAGATGCACAAGCAGGGGTTGAGCCTCAAACAGAGACAGTTTGGAGACAAGCTACAGAATATAAAGTACCAAGAATTGTTTATATCAATAAAATGGATAAAATTGGTGCGGATTTTGAAAGAGCTATCAAAACGATACATAATCGTTTAGGTGTTAAAGCTTACGCAATCCAATGGCCAATTGGTGCCGAATCTGATTTTGATGGTGTTATTGATTTAATTGAAATGAAAGCTTACCATTTTGATGGTAATGCCGAAGAAAATGCACAAATCATTGATATACCTGCTCATTTAGCTGACATCGCTGAACAAAAGAGAGTGGAACTTATTGAAGCAATTGCTGATTTTGATGAAGAATTGATGATGAATTACCTTGAAGGTGAAACAGTCACAATTGATCAAATCAAAGCAGCAATTAGAAAAGGCACATTAGCTGTGAAATTTTTCCCAGTTGTATGTGGAACATCATTTAAAAATAAAGGTGTTAAATTAGTACTTGATGCAGTTATTGATTATCTACCTGCACCAACAGATGTACCTGCGATTACAGGTCATAATTCAGATGGTGAAGAAATTCAAAGATTCTCAAATGATGATGCACCATTTACAGCATTAGCATTCAAAGTTATGACTGACCCATATGTAGGTCGTCTAACATTCTTTAGAGTTTACTCAGGATCTATCAAAGCTGGTTCATATGTTCAAAACACTAATAAAGATAATAAAGAAAGATTTGGTCGTATTCTGCAAATGCATGCGAACCACCGTGAAGAAATTCAAGAAGTATTCGCTGGTGATATTGCAGCAGTTGTAGGTCTTAAAAATACGACAACAGGAGATACTCTAGCTATGGAAAAAGATGATATCATCTTAGAATCTATGGTATTCCCTGAACCAGTTATTAACGTAGCTATCGAACCAAAGACAAAACAAGATCAAGAAAAGATGAATGTTGCGTTAGTTAAATTAGCTGAAGAAGATCCAACGTTTAAGACGTTTACAGATCATGAAACTGGGCAAATAATTATTGCTGGTATGGGTGAGCTTCACTTAGACATTATTGTTGACCGTATGAAACGTGAGTTTAAAGTAGAAGCAAATGTTGCTGAACCTCAAGTATCATACCGTGAAACAATTAGTCAAGAAGCTGACATCGAAGCTAAATTTGTTAGACAGTCAGGTGGTCGTGGACAATACGGACACGTTGTGATTAAATTCGAACCAAACCCTGGTAAAGGATTTGAGTTTGTTGATAAAGTAGTTGGTGGTATTATTCCTAGAGAATACATTCCATCAGTACTAAAAGGTTTAGAAGAAGCAATGCCAAATGGTATTATTGCAGGTTATCCAGCAATTGATATTAAAGCGACACTTCATTATGGTTCATACCATGAAGTCGATTCATCAGAAATGGCATTTAAGATTGCAGCTTCTATGGCTTTAAAAGAAACAAAAAACAAATGTGCTCCAATTCTACTAGAACCAATCATGGACGTAGAAGTGGTTGTACCTAATGAGTATGTTGGTAACGTTATTGGTGATATCACATCAAGACGTGGACGTATGGAAAGTCAAGAAACAAGAGGAAATGCAGCAGCAATCCGTTCATTCGTACCACTATCAGAAATGTTTGGATATGCAACATCACTTCGTTCAAATACTCAAGGTCGTGCAACATTCATGATGCAATTTAGTCATTATGATCGCACACCAAAATCAATTATGGAAGAAATCATGAAAAAGCGCGGTATGAATTAATCCGCTTGCTTGCAAAATGATTTGATTTAATATACAATAAGTATGATGGAAAAAATAAAAAAATCAATTTAAAATAGGAGGACTATTAAAATGGCAAAACAAAAATTTGAAAGAACAAAACCACATGTTAACATTGGTACAATTGGCCACGTTGACCATGGTAAAACAACTTTAACTGCTGCAATTACTACAGTATTAGCAGGTAAAGGTTTAGCAGACATTAAAGATTATGCATCAATCGATAGCGCACCAGAAGAAAAAGAACGCGGTATTACTATTAATACATCACACGTTGAATATGCTACTGAAGCTCGTCACTATGCACATGTTGACTGCCCAGGACATGCTGACTACGTTAAAAACATGATTACAGGTGCTGCTCAAATGGACGGCGGTATCTTAGTTGTATCAGCTGCAGACGGCCCTATGCCACAAACTCGTGAACATATCTTATTATCACGTCAAGTTGGTGTACCTAAGCTAGTTGTTTTCTTAAACAAAGCTGACATGGTTGATGATGAAGAATTATTAGATTTAGTTGAAATGGAAGTTCGTGAACTATTATCAGAATACGATTTCCCAGGTGACGATATTCCTGTGATCCGTGGATCTGCTTTAGGCGCATTAAATGGCGATGCTAAATGGGTTGGTGGAATTCAAGAATTAATGGAAGCTGTAGATAGCTACATCGATACTCCAGTTCGTCAAACTGACAAACCATTCTTAATGCCAGTTGAAGACGTGTTTACAATTACAGGACGTGGTACAGTTGCTACTGGCCGTGTTGAACGTGGACAAGTTAAAGTTGGTGACACAGTTGAAATCGTTGGTTTAACAGATACTAAATCAACAGTTGTAACTGGTGTTGAAATGTTTAGAAAATTATTAGATTACGCAGAAGCTGGAGATAACATCGGTGCATTACTTAGAGGTGTGAGCCGTGAACAAGTTGAACGTGGTCAAGTATTAGCTAAACCAAAATCAGTAAACCCACATTCAAAATTTGAAGCTCAAGTTTACGTATTATCAAAAGAAGAAGGTGGACGTCATACTGCATTCTTCTCAAACTATCGCCCACAATTCTATTTCCGTACAACTGACGTTACAGGTGTAATTACACTTCAAGAAGGTACAGAAATGGTTATGCCTGGTGATAACACTGTAATGAACGTAGAATTAATTCATCCAATCGCTATCGAAGAAGGAACTAAGTTCTCAATTCGTGAAGGTGGACGTACAGTTGGTGCTGGTTCAGTAGTTAAAATTATTGAATAGTCAATTGACAAACTTTTAAAAGAGGCGAAAGCCTCTTTTTTTGTTGGGTGTTTTCATGTAAAATAGGTGGAGTACGAAATAATTTTTTGAGGGGCATCTATGAATCCAAGAAAACTATACATCATCCAAATAGGGATTTTAAATCTTGCAATGACAATGATGATGACATCAGCCATTGTTTATCGTATTGATTTAGCAAATCTAGAACCATATCAACTCATCTTATTAGGAACTGCTTTAGAAATAGCAGTGATCTTTTTTGAAATACCCACAGGATTAGTTGCTGATAAATATTCTAGAAAATTAAGTGTCGTTATTGGCTATTTTATTATTGGTTTAGGTTTTTTGGTTGAATTATTAACCCTTAAGTTTATCTGGATATTTCTTGCTCAAATCATTTGGGGGTTTGGATATACGTTTATCAGTGGAGCATTAGATGCTTGGGTTTCTGATGGAACACATAACAAAGATATTGAGCAAACATATATAAAAGCAAACACGATTAGTAAAATTATGACTATCTTTGGGATTATCGGTGCTTTAGGTTTTGGAATTATCGATATTAGGCTACCAATGTTTTTAAGCGCAATCCTTTATATTCTTATGAGTATCGTATTAATTTTTGTGATGAAAGAAAAAGTTTTAAAAGAAGTGATGCATCATTCTATGGTGCATCAGTTTAAGTTAGGACTAAAACATATATTTAAACATCCTATGTTAAAAATATTTGTAGTGACCGCATTTTTATTAGGTCTTTATAGCGAAGGTATAGACCGCTTAGAAGAATATATAGTTTTAGATAAAATTACCTTGACGATTTTTAGTGATCTTCCTTCGATATATATCGTAAGTATTATGCATATGGTAGTCGCATTATTAGGTGTCATCATGCTTTTAATTATTAAAAAGCATGTAAAAGAAGGTTTAAAAGTTTATCAGTGGTTTTTAGCACTTGTTCTTTTTATGAGTATCGGACTCATTATTTTTGCATATTTGCCAAACGCATATTTAGCTATGTTAGGTTTCTTTTTCTTCAGAATGACTAGACAAGGCCTAGATCCATTATATACGAGCATATTGGCCAGAGAAATCCCTTCAAAGATGAAAGCTACTGTCATGTCCACATTTGGACAAATCGACGGGATAGGGCAAATATTTAGTGGTATTTTAATGACGACTTTAGCATTTGTTTTGGGAACAAAAGCAATTTTGACAACAACAGCTTTAATATTGATAGGGGTAGCATATACTATCTATCTCATGATCATCAAGCATAAAAAACAAGATATATTTGATTGATAATCAGTCTACAATCGGTAAATATATCAAAATATGTTAAAGTGAGTTACAAGAGGTTATTTACCTCTTTTTTTACATAAATTATGATAAAATAGATATATTAAAAGGGATGATAATATGATTGTTGATACACACCTACATTTAAATACTATAGATTACGAAAAAGACTTAGATCAAGTCATTCAAAGAGCATATGAACAAGGTATCAAAAAGCTCATTGTTATTGGCATGGATGAAGCTACAAGTTTAGAAGCTATTAAAATTGCAGAAACTTATGATCATGTATATGCTACTGTGGGCTTGCATCCTGGATATGTTGATGATAATGACACAAATTTTATAGAGCCACTATTATCTCATCCAAAAGTTGTAGGTATTGGTGAGACTGGCCTTGATCTTTATTGGCAACAAGATAACATTGAAAAACAAAAAGCATGTTTTATGGATCAAATAAAACTTTCAATTAAGTATCAAATGCCACTTGTTATTCATACGAGAAATTCATTTGATGAAGCATATGAACTTTTACTACCTTATAAAAATCAAGCATATGGGGTGTTTCACTGCTTTTCATCACATGTAGATGATGCAAGAAAAGCTATTGACCTAGGGTATTATATAGGTATAGATGGACCTATAACATTTAAAAATCCAAAAGACCTATTACCGATAGTTAAAGAAATAGATTTAAGCCACATCTTATTAGAAACAGATAGCCCTTATCTAGCACCATCGCCATATAGGGGTAAAAGAAATGAACCAAGTTATTTAATAAAAGTTGCGAAAAAGATTGCAGAAATTAAACAAATGTCACTAGATGAAGTAAGCGAAATAACGACTAAAAACGCTAATCAATTATTTAAATTAGGAGGACCAAAAGTATGAAAACTAAAAAAATAATATTAAGCATTATGACAATCTTGTTAACATTAACACTTATAGGTTGTACGATTCAAACAAGAGCAACCGTTACATATGAGTCACCATCAACACATGAACAATTAAGAATTGATATGATTGCAGAAGTAGAACCATCTGTGGTTGCAGTTATTACTGAATCAGGACATGGTTCTGGTATCATATACAAATCAGAATTGGTCGTATCAGAAGATCCAAGTGAAGTTATTGAAGAAGGATTAACAAGATATTATGTGATGACAAATAATCATGTTGTTGAAGATGGTGGTGAGATGAAAATCCACTTTGGGAATGGTCAAGATGACATCCCAGTCGTTGATTATCAAACTTATCCTTTGTATGATATTGCAGTTGTTAGAATTGAAACAACAAAAGCTTTAAGAGTACATCCGGTTGCTGCAATTGATGATAATACGATTACCGAAATAGTTAAAGGACAAGAAGTGATAGCTATAGGTTCTCCTCAAGATATTTCCAAATTTAATTATGTCACTGTTGGTGTAGTTAGTATGGTTACATATAATTATGAAGGTGTCAATGGATTAGCGATTATGCATGATGCTGAATTAAATCCAGGTAATAGTGGTGGACCACTCTTTAATTTAAATGGAGATTTAATTGGTATAAATGTAGCTAAAATTACAAATGTTCAAACATCTGATGGTTTAATTCCTGCAGATGGATTAAATTATGCATTAAATATAAATAAAATTGCACCAATTGTAAGAGGATTTAAAGAAGCAAATTATCAAGAAATCGTTAGAATGCCAAGATTAGGTGTTACAATTCAAGAAGTAGCAATTTTCCTAGAAGAAAATTCAGCATCACTTTTACCTCCAAATCCAGTAGGTGTCGTTGTTGTTGATTTCGATTTAACTAGAAACGCACATCTTGTTTTAGAAAAATACGATTTGATTATAAAGATAAATAATCAATCTGTAACAACCATTTCAGATTTAGCTGCTGAACTTGAAGGCGCAGAATTTGGTGATATCCACAAGCTTACTGTATTAAGAAATGTTGATGGTGAGTTTGTTGAAGTTGTTGTGGATATTGAATTATCATGAGTCAAGAAAACGTCTTTAGTAAACTTCTTGATAATGGCTTAACTATAGCATTTGCAGAAAGTATGACAGGAGGCGCATTGACCTATGAACTTGTCAGATTTCCTAATGCATCTAAGGTTGTAATAGGGAGTATAGTCGCTTATCATAAACAATTAAAAATAGATCTTTTAGACGTTAGCGAACATACTATTTTAAAATATTCACTAGTAAGCAAAGAAGTTGCATACGAAATGGCACTAGGTATTTATAAAAAAACCAGTGCAAATATATGTATAGCTATTACCGGTAATGCTGGACCTTCATTAGAAGAAGGTACTAAGGATAGCATCGCATACTATACGATATTGATCAATAAAGAACCTAAACATTTTTATATTGAACTTAATGAAGATTCAAGAGAAAAAAATATATTTCTTGCAATCGAAGACATTTATAAAAATTTATTTAAAATGATATAAAAAAATATGTTTGATTTCATTGTAATATAATATATATTATGATATAATTATTTGGCGTAAGATAATCCTTGTCTTATCAAAGACCATAGACCAGAAGGAGGTAGAACAGATGAAAAAATACGAAATTATGTATATCATCCGTCCAACTGTAGAAAGCGAGAACATCAAACAAATCGTTAATCACTTTAACGAAATATTTGTTAACTATAATAGTGAAGTTCTAGAGCTTAAAGAGTTGGGGCTAAAAGATTTAGCTTATGAGATTGATCATCATAGAAAAGGCTATTACGTTTGGTTGCTTGCAAATGCAACTCCAGAAGCAATTGCTGAATTTAACCGTGTCGTAAGAATTACTGAAGAAGTCATTCGCTTCATAGTTGTAAAGGAAGGCGAGTAATATGATTAATAAAGTGATTTTAGTTGGAAGAATAACTAAGGATCCAGAACTTAAATCAACACAATCAAATATTAACTTCGTAAACTTTACGCTTGCCGTAAATCGTCAATTTACGGACCAGTCAGGTGAACGACAAGCTGACTTTATACCATGTATCGTATGGCGACGACAAGCAGACAATTTAGCACGCTTTATAAAAAAAGGTGCACTTTTAGGTGTTGAAGGACGTATTCAAACAAGAACATATGAAGCGGACAACGGCACACGCTATATCACTGAAGTCGTATGTGATTCAGTACAATTTTTAGAAAATAAAGGTGATTCATCGCCTTCTGATTATGTACAACCAGAACCTACATATACTGACAATGATACAAGCACGCAAGACAGCGATGAGTTTTATGAAACATCAAAACAACTTGCTGCTGAAGAAGATCTACCATTTTAAGGAGGAAGAACATGCAAAACAACAATAGACGTGGCGGTGGTTTCAAAAGACGTCGTAAGGTTTGTTACTTTACACAAAACAAAGTTGAACATATAGATTTTAAAGATGTTGAATTATTGAGACGTTTTATCACTGACCGTGGTAAGATATTACCAAGACGTGTAACAGGCACATCAGCTAAATGGCAACGTCCACTAGCAGTTGCAATCAAAAGAGCACGTCACATGGCATTACTACCATTCGTTAAAGACTAAAAAATATAATCAAAATGCTGCGATTTTCGCAGCATTTTTTTAATTTTGCTTATCAATATCAACATTTTAAGAAATGATAATTATAAACTGCAAGACAAATAGTATTAACTTGAATTTTTATAAGTCGTTATAGACAGACATTTGATTGAAAAAGAAACATATTATTGATATAATATGATAAAGTAGGTGATTCAGATGAGACGATGGATTTTATTAGCAGGTGTCGTTATAGTTTTAGGATTAAGCATATTTTTTTATATACCTTATTTTTCTTTTGAATCATCAGGACATTTATTAAGTTTTTTATTTTTAATATTTAGTATTGCGGTTGTTTTTGTTGGAACATATCTTAATTTAAACTATCAAGCTAGACAAAAGATTAAAACTTTACAAAATAGACTTTCTATGTGGACAAAGCTTTCTTATCACGTTAATCAAGTTGGAGATGAAGTGTTTAATGAACTTCCAATTGGTATAATTGCTTGTGATGAAACATTTGAAATCAAATGGGCAAATCCACATGCTAAAACTATTTTTGATCAAAAAATAGCTGGTCGTCAGTTAAAAGAGATTCATGAGAAACTCTATAATAATGCGACTTCTAACAAAGTTAAATTTACAATAGAAGAAAAAAATGATGTTTTTGATGTGACCTATAGACCAGATTTTAATTTTTTCTATTTGTTTAATGTTACTGATAGAGAAAATATAAACAAGAAATACAATGAACAAATTCCAGCATTAGGGATTATTTATCTTGATAATTTAGATGAAGCATTAGGATCACTAGATGTTTCTGAACAGTCTTCTTTAAAAGGCGAGTACTTAGCTGCAATTAATGACTGGGCTCATTTATATGATGGATATTTAAAACCATATTCAGATGAGCGTGTCTTTTTAATGTGTTACCGTAAAAATTTAGAAAAAATGATAGAAAATAAATTTGAAATTCTTGAAAAAATCAGGGATATTTCAAATCAAAATAAAGTAAGAGTTTCCATTTCAATGGGTATTGCATCATGGAATATTGATTATGAATCACTTGGCGTATATGCACAAAATGCTGTTGAACTAGCTGAAAAACGTGGTGGAGATCAAGTTGTTGTTAACATTCAAGATCAAAAAATCAGTTATTTTGGCGCTAGAAATGATACAACAGGTAAGAGTTCAAGAGTCGGTGTAAGAATTAATGCACAAACCATAAAAGATTTTATTGATAACTCTAGCAAAGTGTTTATCATGGGTCATAATCAAGCAGATATGGATGCATTTGGATCGATGATTGCTTGTTATCATATGGCAAAAGCATCGAATAAGCCAACTTATATGATCGTTGATAGAGACAAACTAGACAGAACCGTTCAAAAAGTTTTAGATATTGTTAAAGATGATATTAAAGAATTATTAGAACATATGATTACAACTGAAGAATCATTAGAGCTTTTTGATAATCAATCAATTTTAATGATATTAGATACACAATCGCCTAAAATCATTATGAACGATGAAGTTTTAACGAAAACCGAACAAATCATCGTGATTGATCATCATCGTGTTGGTGATGAAGGATTTAACGCAATGTTTTCGATTATTGAACCTTCTGCATCATCAACAATTGAACTTGTGATGGAAATATTAGGTTTTTATAACATGAATGAAGAAATTCATATTTCACCTGTAGAAGCAACCATGATGTATGCAGGTTTAGTTGTAGATACGAATAATTTTGTATATAGAACTGGTTCTAGAACATTTGAAGTTGCTGCACAACTAAAAGATTTAGGTGCAGACACTTCAGAGGTAAAAACATGGCTTAGAAAAGATTATATAAGAACGATGGAAATTAATTCATTACTAAATCATGTAGAAATCTTTTTAGATCATTTTGCATTTGTCATTACAAAAGATATATATGATGATAGAATTTTATTAGCTCAGGTTGCTGATGCAGCCCTACAAATCAATGATATTGATGCAGCTTTCGCTATTTCAAGGATGAGTGATCATACAGTTGGTGTAAGCGCAAGAAGTTTCCAAAAAGTAAACGTTCAAGTATTATTAGAAAGTATTGGCGGTGGCGGACACTTTAGTGTAGCAGCAGCTCAAATAAAAAATAGATCCATACAACAAGTCGTAGATGATCTTAAAAACATGATAGAATTAGAATACGCTCAAGGAGGAGAAAACGTGAAAGTCATACTATTAGAAGATGTTAAAGGAAAAGGTAAAAAAGGTGATGTAATCGATGTTGCAAACGGATATGGTCAATATTTAGTTGCACAAAAGAAAGCTTTACCAGGAAATGATGAAAACTTAGAAATTCTTAAAAGAGAAAAACAAGAAGCTTTAGAAGAAAATCAAAGACATTTAATCTTGATGAAATCACTAAAAAATGAAATTGATGGCAAGAAAGTTACACTTGGTATACAAATTGGTCAAGATGGTAAACTATTTGGAGCTATTACGACTAAACAAATTGTAGAAGCATTTGAACAAGCTCATCATATTTTGATTGATAAGAAAAAAGTTGAATTACAATCTGAAATTAACTCAGTGGGTATTTATACAGCCTTTGTAACATTACACAAAGACATAAAAGCACAATTTGAAGTACATATCGTAGAAAAGTAGGATTAAATTATGGCTAAGAGTTTACCATTTCATAAGGAAGCGGAACAGTCAGTACTAGGGGCTATATTTTTAGATCCTAAAATTATTGTATCTGTTATCGATCAATTAGATGTAGATGATTTTTTTGATCATGCGCATATGATGATTTATCAAGCAATGAGAGATTTATATCAAGAAAATTTAAAAATCGACTTTGCGAGTGTTGGTTCTAAACTAGAACAGACTCAAGAATTAGTTAAATCTGGAGGTATGAAATATATCTTAGAATTAGCTGATTTTGTACCATCAACTGCTCATATAGAGACATATATTGATCTTGTAAAAGACGGATCTTTAAAAAGACAAGTCATACATCTAGCTGGGGAAATTCTTGAAGAAGGCTATAAAGGTGATGCAGAAGCTAATTCGTATTTAACAATGGCTGAAGAACGTATTTTTGCTTTAGCACAAAAAAGAAAAACATCTGCATTTGCAATCATGTCAGATGTTATTAAAGAAGTTAAAGCAAAAACCGAAAAAAATAGAAATAAAAAAGGTGGTATCACTGGTCTACATACAGGGTTTGAGAATCTAGATCGATTAACTGCTGGTCTTCAACCAGAAGAACTCATCATATTAGCTGCCCGTCCTTCTATGGGTAAATCAGCGCTTGCTATGAATTTAGCTTTAAATATTGCAAAACACAATAAAGAAGGTAAAGCGGGCATCGCTATTTTCTCATTAGAAATGAGTAATGAACAATTAGCTGCACGTATGTTATCAACTGAAGCGAATGTTGAAAATAATAAGATTAAAACTGGTAATTTAACATCTAAAGAGTGGCAACACATTGAAGGTGGTATCCAGTCATTATCTTTATTAAATATCTCATTTGACGATTCAGCGAGTGTATCAGTTGCTGATATTAGAGCGAAATGTAGAAAACTATCTCAAGAAGGTAAATTAGACTTTGTTATCATTGACTACTTACAACTTATTAAAGGTGATGAAAAGTCAGGTAATAGACAAGAAGAAGTTGCTAGAATATCTAGAAGTTTAAAACAAATGGCTAGAGAATTAAAAATTCCAATTCTAGCATTATCACAATTATCTCGTGAAGTAGAAAAACGTGAAGATAAAAGACCTGTACTTGCAGATTTAAGAGAATCTGGATCTATCGAACAAGATGCGGATATCGTTATGTTCTTATATCGTGGTGACTACTATATTCATGATCCTGAAAAGAAAACAGGCGATGTTGAATTAAGTATTGCTAAGAATAGACAAGGTATGGCGGGTATTAGATTAAGCTTTAGATTTGATACTGAATATTCTAGATTCACTGCTAAAGAGGACCGAGAAGAAGAATTATATAAAGATTAACAAATGTTTTAATTGAAGCATTAAACAAAAAAAGTCTACCGAGGTAGACTTTTTCTTGTCATTGTAATTATTTGATTGTTGCTGACAACATCCAAATATGTTTTTCGAAACTTGACATAGTACCGATTAATAGATCAGCAGTAACTTCATCGCCAGCTTCTTGAGCAACAGCTAAAGCTTCGCCCATTTCTTTGTTGATTAATTTGATATCTTCAAGTATAGCTTTCACCATACCCATTGCATCAGGTTTTCCACTTGCTTCTTTTAAAGAAGTTGTTTCTAAATAAGCTTTCATAGTTGATAATGGTTTTCCACCAATCATCAATAATCTTTCTGCAAACTCATCATATAGTTCATTCATTTCATCATATAATGATTCAAATTTTTCATGTAATGGGTAGAATTGTGGACCTTCTACAAACCAATGATAGTGATGTAATTTCGTGAAAAACACACTCAAGTTTGCCACTTGTTTGTTTAAAACATTGTAAAGTTTTTCCATAATATTTAACACCTTTCCTTTCATTTCTTATCTTAATTATAACACTATTTATAATAAATAACAAGTTAGATGCTTCTTGTATCTTTTGTCTAAATGTATGGAAAAATCATAAATTTTATGGTAATATGATTAGCAGGTGATATTATGTTTGATAGATTAAAACTTATAGAAAAACAATATAAGGATATACAAGATAAGCTTTCTACAGGGACTTTAGAAGTCAAAGAAATGACTGAGTTATTAAAAGAATCCGCTGGTATTCAAGAAACAGTTGAAACATACCAACTGTATCAAGAAAAAGAAAGCGAATTAAATGATTTAAAAGAAATGTTAGAAATAGAAGAAGATGATGAAGATCTTATTCAAATGGCAGAAAAAGAAATTGATAAATTAGAGAAATTTCTAGAAAAAACTGAAGAACGATTAAAGATATTACTTTTACCAAAAGACCCAAATGATGATAAAAACGTTATTGTTGAAATCAAAGGTGCAGCTGGTGGCGACGAAGGTAATATTTTTGCTGGTGATTTATTTAGAATGTATAGTAAATATGCAGAAATAAAAAACTGGAAAATTGAAATTTTAAATACCATGGAAGGTGCTATGGGTGGTTATACATCTATAGAATTCATGATTTCAGGTAAACTTGTTTATTCAATGCTCAAGTATGAGTCAGGTACACATAGAGTACAAAGAGTACCTGAAACAGAATCTCAAGGTAGAATCCATACTTCAACAGCAACTGTTTTAGTTATGCCAGAGGCAGAAGAAGTTGAAATTGATATTAGTTGGAATGATATTCGTTTCGACACATTTAACTCAAGTGGTCCTGGTGGACAATCTGTTAATACTACTAAATCAGCAGTAAGATTAACGCATTTGCCTTCAGGGATTGCGGTAAGTTGCCAAGAAGGTAAATCTCAACATGAAAATAAAGATAAAGCATTTAGGTTATTGAAAACTAGAATATATGATTCTATACTAGAAAAACAAATGGCTAAAGAAGATGCTGAACGCCAAGCGCTTGTTGGTAGAGGTGATCGATCAGAGAAAATAAGAACTTATAACTACCCTCAAAATCGCGTTTCTGACCATCGTATTGGTCTAACCTTACAAAGACTCGATGCCATTATGGAAGGTCGCTTAGATTTAATTTTAGAGCCATTACTTAATGAATTTCAAAAGCGTCAGCTCACTGGAGAATTAAAATCGTGACATATGAACAATTGTTAAAATTTAGTCAAAAAGAAGCAGTTAAATTTAATAAAGAAGTAGAAGCAGTTAAACTTTTACTGATGGAATTATCAAATCAAGATCCACACACATTTTATTTAAATTTAAAAAGTGAAGTTGATGAAAAATTTAAAAATCATTTTGAAGAACAACTCACAAAATATTTAAAACATGATATTCCAGTTCAACACTTAATTGGCCATGCGTATTTTTATGGCCATGCTTTTTTAGTTAATGAGCATGTATTAATACCAAGAAGTGAAACAGAACAATTAGTTGAAGAGGTTTTATATTTATATGATCAATATTTTGAACATGAAAAAGTACGTGTTCTAGATCTTGGAACAGGCAGTGGATGTATTGGACTTACACTATCATTAGAAGAAAAAAACATGGATGTATCAGTAAGTGATATTAGTGTAAAAGCATTAGAGGTAGCTAAAAATAATAGTAAAAAATTAAATGCTGATGTATCGATCATACATAGTGATTTGTTTGAAAATATAAAAGGTACTTTTGATATTATTGTGTCTAATCCTCCATATATACCGGATGAAGAAGCATTAGATAATATTGTAAAAAAAGAACCTGATGTAGCATTGTTTGGTGGAAGTTTAGGTGTTGATTTTTATGAAAAAATCTTAAAGCAAATTAAACCGTTTTTAAAAGAAAAAGCTTTAATTGCTTTTGAACATGGCTATATGCAAAATGATGTGATTAGAGCTTTTGTGAATAAACATCTACCAAATGCTATTGTGATTCAAAAGAAAGATTTACAACAAAAAGATAGGTTTACATTTGTAGGATTAGGAGGCGTTTTATCTTGATGTATTTAGGAGACTTAATTGTTATACCTACAGATACGGTATATGGTCTAGCTGCAAAGTTATATGATGAAAAAGCATTAACAAAAATATATCAAATAAAAGGCAGAGATGAAAGTAAGAAAATTCCGCTTTTAATCTCTAAAATCGAACAATTAAAAGATATTTGCATCATGAGTAAATTAAGCCAAGCATTTATGAAAAAATATTGGCCAGGTCCACTTACAATCATTTTAAAAACAGCAGATATGTATAAACAAAAAACCGGTGAAGACACCATTGCAGTAAGAATGCCTGATCATCCAGTTGCGTTAAAACTAATTGATCTTAATGGTCCACTTAAAGTGACTTCATTAAATAAAAGCAATGAAAAACCACTGACTAACTTCAAAGACATCGAAAAAAAATTTGGTCCTTTAGTTAAAGAAATATACCCACAAGGAAACATCGTAAAAAGTGATATATCATCAACAATCATTGATTTAACAACAAACAAAATTGTTGTTGTAAGACAAGGGGAAATCTTAGAATCAGAGATTTTAGCATTTAAAGACAGCTTAAAATGAATGATAGCACTTTCAATTTATAATAATGGTCAATATTTGTTAAAGTTCCAACAAAATGGAACTTTTTTTTATGAAATAAGCAAAAAAAGGTATATAATAGAAAAGGTTATGAAAAGAGGAAATATATGGACATTAGAAACATAGCAATTATTGCCCATGTTGATCATGGGAAAACAACGTTAGTCAATCAATTATTAAAAGAAAGCGAAAGATATGACGTACATCAAACATTAAATGATCGTGTACTAGATAGTAATGACATAGAAAGAGAACGTGGGATTACTATCTTAGCTAAAAACACTGCAATTATATATAAAAACTATCGAATTAATATACTTGATACACCAGGTCATGCTGACTTTGGTGGTGAAGTTGAGAGAATTATGCACATGGTTGATGGTGTGCTTTTATTAGTAGATGCATTTGAAGGTGTTATGCCACAAACAAGATTCGTTTTAAAAAAAGCTTTAGAAGCTAAATTATTACCAATCGTTGTCGTTAATAAAGTAGATCGTCAGTTTGCAGATATTAATAAAACAGTGAATGAAATTTATGATCTATTCATTGATTTAGGTGCAGATGAACATCAATTAGATTTCCCTGTATTATATGCATCAGGTCTACAAGGTCTAGCAAGCTACATTCCAACATTAAATGAACATGTACGCATGGAACCTATCTTAGATACCATTATTAAAGAAATCCCACAACCAAATCAAAATGATGAGCAATCATTTTTATTTCAACCAGCACTTATTGATTATAATGATTATGTTGGTCGTATGGGTATTGGTAAAATATATCAAGGTAAAGTGTCTTTAAATGATACAGTTTCTTGTATTAGAATGGATGGTTCAATCGTTCAATTTAGAGTTCAAAAAATATATCAATCAATGGGCATAGAAAAAGTAGAAGTTGAATCAGCATCATCAGGGGATATCGTCTCTATCGCAGGACTACCTGATGTTCATGTTGGAGAAACGATTTGTGAAGTCGGACAAACTGATGCGCTACCTCATTTGCATATTGATGAACCTACTGTACAAATTACGTTTTTAACGAATAATTCACCATTTGCTGGAAAAGAAGGCAAACATGTAACTGCATCAAAAATTGATGAACGTCTATATAAAGAAACACAAAAAGATGTAAGTTTAAAGGTTGAACGTATAGGCAATTCCGAAGCATGGATCGTATCTGGTAGAGGAGAACTTCATTTAGGTATATTAATAGAAAATATGCGTCGTGAAGAGTTTGAATTCCAAGTATCTAGACCGAGAGTTATCGTTAAAGAAATTGATGGCGTTAAACATGAACCTTTTGAAGAAGTACAAATTGATCTTCCAACAGAATCTATGGGTACAGTCATTGAAATGTTAGGTGATCGTAGAGGAGATTTAATCTCTATGGCTCAACAAGGTGATTACAGTCGTATTCAGTACATCATGCCATCTAGAGGTTTAATTGGATTTATGACTCAATTTTTAACTGCAACTAAAGGTTATGGTATCTTATCACATATCTTTCTAGATTATAGACCTATGGTTTATGATACAGTAGGTAACCGTAGAAGTGGTGCTTTAGTATCGCTTAATAATGGTATGACTACAGCATACGCGATTGGTAGATTAGAAGATAGAGGTACGATGTTTTTAGAAACTAGAACAAGCGTATATGAAGGTATGATTGTTGGTGAAGCTAACAAAGATACTGATATGGTTGTTAATGTGACTTTGGAAAAACAAATGACAAACATGCGTTCAGCAGGTAAAGATTCAACTGTCGTTTTAAAAAAGCCAAAGCAAATGAACTTAGAAGCATGTCTAGCTTTTATTAACGATGATGAACTTATTGAAATTACACCTAAGACAATTCGTTTGAGAAAAGCAATATTAAGAGCAAACGAAAGAAAAAAAGCATATTACAATACTACAAATAACGAATAAAAAGACGGAGACGTCTTTTTTCTATTTAGAAATGTAAAAAAATGAATAAAAAAGCTAATAATTAAGGTGGTTTTTAAAGGGATAAAAGATATATTATGTTATAATATATATTGAGTCAAATATAAGGAGGCGTCTATGAAAATAGCGATTGGTAGTGATCATGGCGGATACGAATTAAAAGAATTTCTAAAATTGTATTTTAAAGGCCAAGATATTTCTTATGATGATTTTGGAACAGACTCACTAGATTCTGTTGATTACCCGGATTTTGGAAAGAAAGTGGCAGAAGCAGTATTAACAAAATCATATGATTTTGGGATTGTAATTTGTGGAACTGGTATTGGAATATCAATAGCAGCTAATAAAGTAAGTGGCATTAGAGCAGCACTTGTGTATAACGAAGAAACTGCAAGACTTGCTAAAGAACATAATCACGCAAATATTATTGCATTAGGTGGTAGAACTACAAAACCTGAAGATGCTGTAAAAATTGTAAAAGCATTTATAAACGCAACTTTTGAAGAAAGACATCAAAAAAGATTAGATAAAATAAGTCAAATCGAGGAGTCTTTAAAATGAGCAAATTAATCGTATTAAATCACCCATTGATTGATCATAAGATGGCAAAAATAAGAGACAAACACACTGGAACTAAAGAATTTAGAGAATCAGTTTCAGAAGTTGGTGGCCTTATTACTTATGAGATTACAAGAGATTTTCAAACAGTTGAAAAAACAATAGAAACACCTATATGCGAAATGCAAGCTAAAGAACTTGCTAAACAAGTAGTTATCGTGCCTATTTTAAGAGCTGGTCTTGGTATGGTAGAAGGTATTCATAATATCATTCCAACTGCTAAAATCGGTCATATTGGTTTATACCGGGATGAAGTAAGCTTAGAACCACAAGTTTATTATTCAAAATTTCCTGAAGTAATTAAAGATAGTGTTGTCTTAGTCGTAGATCCAATGCTTGCGACTGGTGGGTCTGCATCTAAAGCGATTGATATTATTAAAAAGACTGGTGCTAAAGATATTAGATACGTTGGTTTAGTTGGATGTCCAGAAGGCGTTAAACGTATTCAAGATGATCATCCTGATGTTGCTATTTATTTAGCAGCTTTAGATTCACATCTTAATGAAAAAGGGTATATAGTACCTGGTCTTGGAGATTGTGGGGATCGATTATTTGGAACCAAATAAGTACGAAAAGCGTCGAAGAATGTTTATGACTTATGCCATTGTTATGCAACTATTTTTTACAGTCATTGGTTTATCTGTATTTGGCATATATTTAGGTCGAAAAATAGATCCAGAAGGTGATTTAGCTACATATTTAGCTGCAGCGGGGTTATTTCTTGGTGTATTTGTGGGCTTTATGACATTACTTAAGTTTGTTAGAAGTGAGGAAATATATGAAAGACGTAAGCGTCATTAATTTAATAGCATTAGGTTATGCGATTGTTCTTGGACTTGTTATGTTTATATTTTTTAGAACTTATGCTATATGGGCAGTTTTAGGAAGTGCAACTGCACTTTTCAATCATAGCCAAACGATTAATCTTACAAAGCATAAATTAGACACAAGAAAACTGGTGAATCATTTAATCTTAAGATTTGTAATGTATACAATAGTCATTGCGTTTGTGTATTTTGATCAAAGAGCAAATGGAACTAGTGAACTTACAAGATCATATATTGCATTACTGTTAGGATTCTTTTCAATAAAAGTTGGTGTATTTATATATGCAACACCACTATTTAAAAAACATCGCTTAAAAGACGATGTATATGTACCAATTAGAGAGGTTGATGAAGATGATTGATAACGTCATAGAATACATTAAAAATTTACCGACATACTTTATAACTTCATTAGGTATTATTTTATTTATTATTATACTTAGTGTCTGGGTTGGAGCATATGTCGCTAAATTAGATGTAAGAGATAAACCAAATAAGTTTGTTACACTCATTATTCAGTTTATCGAGTTCTTTAATAATTATGTAAAAAGTTATATTGGTAAACATTGGAAATTTGTTACACCGATTGCACTTACATTAGCACTATATGTTTCTATTTCAAATATGAGTGGTGTATTTGCTCTAGATTCGCCAACGAAATATACAACCATTACATTTAGTTTGTCTATTATTTCATTTGTTGTTGTTCAAGCAACAGGGTTTATTAGTCAAAGTTGGAGGCATTTATTAGGATTATTTAAACCTTTATGGATGTTATTTCCGTTAAATGTAGTGAGTGAAGTTACACCGATTTTATCGATGGCATTACGTTTATTTGGGAACATCATCAGTGGTTCAGTTATATTATTATTAGTATACGAATTGACAGGATGGGCTTCATTAGTGGTTGCACCAGCATTCCATGTTATCTTTGATATAGGTTTTGGATTAGTGCAAACACTGGTTTTAGTATTAATAACTATTGTATTTGCATCAATTAAAATTGATGAAGAAGATTTAAATTTTGAAAACATATAAAAATAAAAAATAAAGGAGATTGCAAATTATGTTTGATTTACTTAATGTAGTTTTACCAAATATTTTAGAGGTTGTACCTAATGAGTTCTTTAGTAGTGGTATGGCATATATCGGCGCAGGTATAGCGGTATTTACTGGTTTTGGTACAGCGATTGGTCAAGGCATTGCAGCATCTAAAGCTGTTGAAGCAGTTGGACGTCAACCAGAAGCTGCTGGTAAAATCACTTCAACAATGCTTATTGGTCAAGCGGTTGCTGAAACAACTGGTTTATATGGTTTGATTATTGCGTTCATATTAACAGGAAAATAAAAAAAAGGAATTGATGATAAGTGAATGAGGTATTTGATCAAATAACAAAAATGGTTGAAGATGGACTATATTCAGTGATGAATATGCCTGAGATTGTACTATTTAATATTCTTGCTTTAATCGTTTTATTATTCTTTGTTAGAACATTCTTATGGAAGAAAGTAACGTTATACCTTGAAAAAAGACAAAGTGCTTTATCTGAAGCAATGGATCAAGCAGATGAGGAAAGACGTGTTGCTAAATCTTTACAAGAAAAATCTTTAAAAGAATATGAAAACATGAAGGAAGAAACAAGACAATTGAAAGAAAGATTAACTCAAGATGCTTATAAAGAACAAGAAAAACTTATATCAAATGCTAAAGAGGAAGTAAGACGTCGTCTAGAGCAAGCTGAAAAAGATATTGAGTTTGAAATTCAACAAGCAAATGAGGATATAAAACAATCGATTAAAGAGATTGCTTTTTCTGCTGCATCAAGAATTGTAAAAAGAGAAATTGATGAATCTGTTCATCAAGATATTATGGATGAGATTTTAAAAGAAAGTGAAGTTTAGTTTATGAGAAAATATGCTAAAGCACTTCACCAAATCGCATTAGAAAGAAACAAACTTGATGTTTTAAACTATCAATTCGATCAATTGAAAGATTTGATCAAAGATAATTCTAGATGGATCGAAATGATGGACTCACCAATGATTACAGATAAAGAAAAAGAAGCAAATATAGATAATCTTGATTTTGATGATGTTTTTTTGTCATTCTTAAAAACATTATCAAAAAAACGTCATATGACTTATATTTTTGAAATCTATGAAGAATGGACTAATTTAGTGAGAATAACTCAAAAGATTGCACATTTAAATGTGATTACAGCAAGTAAAATGACACAAGAACAAGAAAATAGATTATTAGAAGTATTAAAACCAAGATTTAAGAATCAGACAATATCTTTACATAAGATTATTGATCCATCTTTGATTGGCGGGATAAAAGTTATTTATCAAGGACAATCATTAGATCGATCAGTTGCTCGTGAGCTTGAAGAATTGTTTACAACGATTTAAGGTGGTGACAACATTGTCAAAAATAAAAGTAAAAGAAATGACGGAAGTCATTAAAAAGCAAATAGAATCTTTTGAACAAGACGTCAAACTTGAAAATATTGGTAAAGTTTTATCAGTAGGTGATGGGATTGCGATTGTTTATGGGTTACAACAAGCAATGATGGGTGAACTTTTAGTTTTCCCACATGATGTTAAAGGATTGGTATTTAACTTAGAAGAACATTCAGTAGGTGTTATTCTTTTAGGTGAATCTAATTTAATTAAAGAAGGCGACATGGTTAAAACAACTAAAAAAATCTTTGAAGTTCCTGTTGGGGATGCTTTATTAGGTAGAGTTGTTAATCCGCTTGGAGAACCACTTGATGCTGCTGGATCGATTAAGACTGAACATTCATTGCCTGTAGAAAGAAAAGCTAGAGGCGTTATGGCTAGAGGTTCTATCAACCAGTCTATGGAAACTGGGATTAAAGTTATTGATGCCCTTGTTCCAATTGGTAGAGGACAAAGAGAGTTAATTATTGGCGATAGACAAACTGGTAAAACAACACTTGCCGTTGATACAATACTTAATCAAAAAGGTAAAGATGTAATTTGTGTTTATGTTGCTATTGGACAAAAAGATTCAAGTGTCACTGCACTTGTTGAGTTATTCAAACAACATCAAGCTCTAGATTATACAGTTATTGTCAATGCTGGTGCTTCTAAAGAAGGTACATTATTATATCTAGCACCATTTGCTGGTGTTACGATTGCTGAGTACTTTATGGAAAAAGGCAAAGACGTATTAATTGTTTATGATGATTTATCTAAACATGCGGTAGCATATCGTGAATTATCATTACTACTTAGACGTCCACCAGGAAGAGAAGCATATCCAGGAGATGTTTTCTATCTGCATTCAAGATTATTAGAACGTTCAGCTAAATTAAATGATCAGTTAGGTGGAGGTTCAATTACAGCACTTCCAATTATTGAAACAAAAGCTGGAGATATCTCAGCATATATTTCAACCAATGTAATCTCAATTACAGATGGTCAAATATTCCTTGAAACTGAATTATTCTATTCAGGTATAAGACCTGCGATTAATCCAGGGCTTTCAGTCTCACGTGTTGGTGGTGCTGCTCAATGGAATGCAATGAAAAAAGTTGCAGGTACACTGCGTATTAACTTAGCTAACTATCGTGAATTAGAGTCATTTGCTCAATTTGGTTCTGACTTAGATCAATCTGCAAAACGTAGACTTGAACGTGGTAGAAAAACAGTTGAAATGCTTAAGCAAGATGTTCATGAACTTATTGATATGCCAACTCAAATTACAACAATTTATGCATTATCAAAAGGTTTAATGGATGATTTAAATCTTGATCAAGTTAAACAACTAGAAAATGAAATCACACAAGGATTAAGAATGAATGATTTAGGTATGAAGATTCAAAAAGAATTAATGGAAACTAAAAAATTACCAAAAGATGAGGATTTAGAGAAGTTTATCAACGGATTAAAGAGGTTGATATAACATGGGATTAAAGGATATAAAAATTAGGATGCAAGCCATTAAAAAAACGGCTTCTATCACACAAGCAATGCATAATATTGCGTTATCCAAAATAAGAAAATCCACAGAACTTTTAAATCACTCACAAGCATTCATGAAAGATATTCATCATGTATTGCTTTATGCAAATAACAATCTTGATGAAAAACATAGATTAACTACACCTAATGATGGTGATAAAAAATTATTTATTTTAGTTACAAGTGATAGAGGACTTGCAGGAAGCTATCACTCTCAACTTTTTAAAACATTTTTACAAGATATCAAAGACTTAGATAAAGAAAAATTTCAAGTTTTCGTCATTGGTAAAAAAGGATTTTATTTTGCACAAAAACATAAACTTCCTTTAGTTAATGAAGAAATCATTTATAACAGAGATGATATAACAACGATGTTTTTTAGACACTATGCGTCTTTAATTAAAGAAGTGTTTTTAAAAGGTTTTATTGATCAAGTAGAGATTTATCATAATCACTACATCAATACTGCAACACAAGAAGTTCATAAAGCAGTGATACTTCCACTAGTATTTAATGAAGAAAAAGCAGAAAATGACCAATATATTTATGACGAAAGTCCAGAAGTTGTTTTAGACAAAACGATGAACGTTTATGTTGAAAGTAGAATTTTTGAAGCAATTGCTGATGCTAAACTATCAGAACATGCATCAAGAATGATCGCAATGAAGAATGCTACAGATAACGCAAACGAAATTGTAGATCAATTATCCATCGTTTATCATAGAGAAAGACAACGTGAAATTACAAACGAAATCATTGACGTCGTCAATGGTGCAAACGTTTAGGAGGAAGTAATGATGAAAGGTAAAATTACACAAGTCATCGGACCAGTTGTCGATGTTCGTTTTGATGAAGAACTACCTAGCATTTATGATGCTTTAGTTGTTCAAAACGACAATGGACAAACTGTTACTTTAGAGGTTGCACTACAACTAGGAGATCATGTTGTTCGTACAATTGCTTTAGAGCCAACTGAAGGGTTAAGACGTGATTTAGAAGTTATCTCTTCAGGTACTTCAGTTCAAGTTCCTGTTGGAAAAGAAGTATTGGGGCGTATATTTAATGTATTAGGTGAAGCTATTGATGACGGCAAACCCTTAGATCATGTAAAAAAGATGAGTATACACAGACCATCACCAGCATTTCATGAATTATCTAGTGAAGTAGAAATTTTAGAAACTGGTATTAAAGTTATCGATTTATTAGCACCTTATATTAAAGGTGGTAAAATCGGTCTATTTGGTGGAGCTGGGGTTGGTAAAACAGTACTTATCCAAGAATTAATTAACAATATTGCTCAAGAACGTGAAGGGATTTCAGTGTTTGCTGGGGTTGGTGAACGTACAAGAGAAGGTTCGGAATTATATCAAGAAATGACGGAATCGGGTGTTATCAATAAAACAGCACTCGTGTTTGGTCAAATGAATGAGCCACCAGGAGCGAGAATGAGAGTTGCGCTTACTGGTTTAACTATGGCAGAGCATTTTAGAGATGAAAGCAAACAAGATGTATTGTTATTCATTGATAACATATTTAGATTTATCCAAGCTGGTAGTGAGGTATCTGCACTTTTAGGTAGAATGCCGTCTGCTGTTGGTTATCAACCAACACTTGCTACTGAAATGGGACGTTTACAAGAAAGAATTACATCAACTAAAAATGGTTCTATTACATCAATTCAAGCTGTATATGTACCAGCGGATGACTATACAGATCCGGCACCTGCTACAGTTTTCTCACATCTAGATGCGACAACAAACTTATCAAGAAAATTAACAGAAATTGGGATATATCCAGCCGTAGATCCACTTGCATCTACATCTAGAGCACTAGCACCTCATATTGTTGGAAAAGAACATTATGAAGTTGCTCGTAAAGTTCAACAAATGATTCAAAGATATCATGAACTTCTAGATATCATCGCAATTTTAGGTATGGATGAATTGACTGATGAAGATAAATTATTAGTTCACCGTGCAAGAAGAATCCAAGTGTTCTTATCACAAAATATGCATGTTGCAGCACAATTTACTGGTGTTGAAGGCTCTTTCGTTCCACTAAAAGAAACGATTAGAGGTTTTAAAGAAATCATTGAAGGTAGACATGATGAGCTTCCAGAAGAAGCATTCCAAATGGTTGGAACCATTGATGATGCAATTAAGAAGGCGAAAACATTATGAAATTTAAAGTTTTGACTCAACAAGGAAAGACTTATCAAGATGAAATCGAGTATGTGGTTGTTAAAAACCAAGAAGGTGAGCTAGCGATATTAGAAGATCACATTCCAATTATTTTACACGTACTTGAAGGATATTTAAAATTTGTTCAAGATAAAAACGAAACATTTTTAGTTGTTGAACAAGCAGTTGTTGAGTTTAAAAATAATTTACTAACTGTATTAGCATTAGAAGCACAAATTGGTAAAACTTTAGATAATGCTAAAGATGCTTTTGATAAAATGAAAAAAGAAAAGTTAGAGATTACTAAAAAAGAGAATATCGACTTTTCTAAACAAGAAAGAGAATTAAAAGAAAATATTACAAAGTCAAAAGCAGGTCAACTATAAAAAGAGGTGGTTTTAATGGTTGAACAAATCATATATTTTTCATCACTTGTCATCTTTTTCGCGATTAACTTAAGAATATTAAGAGCGTTGCATATAGAAAACAAGTTTGAAAAGTTTAAAATTTGGGAGATTAAAGCTGCATATTTCTTAGTTAGTCTTGGACTAGCACATATGCTTGCTGAAATCATGGTTCAATTTTCATCCTTATTTGATGGTTTATTATAGGTGTAGATATCTACACCTTTTTTTATGAAAAAAGGTATAAGATCATTGATCTCATACCTTTATAAATAATGTTTTTAACTTTAGTTTATCTATTTTAATGAATTGATGTTTAATATCATCAAATACCGAAATATCATTTTCTTTGAAATAAACTTTATAGGTAACATATTCACCATAAGCTTTATCATCTATGATTGAAATCTCATCTAATAAATGATCTATCTTTTGAATAAGCGCATAATCAAAAGTAACCGCATAACCTTCAATCATTTTTTTAATAAAAAAATCTGCTGTTTTTAAAACTTCTGAAGTGGCTTTTGTATATGCTCTAACTAAACCACCAGCACCTAACTTGATACCACCAAAATATCTAACTACAACACATAAAACGTTTGTTATATCATGATGCTTTAAGACTTCTAAAATAGGTACACCAGCCGTTCTTGAAGGTTCTCCATCATCGCTAAATGTCGCATGCTCTAGCCCTTCTCCAAACAAAGAAGCACTACAATAATGATTAGCTTTAGGATACATTTGTTTAGCTTTATCTATATTTATTTTAATGTCATCTATAGAATTTATAGGAAAAAGAATCCCTATAAAAATGGACTTATCAATCTCGATTTGATTGGTATAAATGTCTTTTATGTAATGCATATGATCACCAAAATTATTATAACATATTTATCAACAAACTAAATTTTGTTATAATGTTAATAGCTATACACAACGGAGGGACTTATGGGCAAGAAAATAGTTGTAGATACGTCAACAGGAGGGTTGGATTACTATCCTTTTGGGCACGATATAAAAATATTAAGAATTAGAGTTTTTTTAGATGAACAAGGGTATTTAGATGGTAGTGAGTTAAAAGCTGACGATTTTTATCGTATGCTAAGAGAAAGACCAGAACTCATACCAAGAACATCTCAACCTTCTATCGGTGAGGTTGTTGATTTTTTTGAGAATCTTTATGAACAAGGATATGATGAATTTTATGTGACTACCATCTCATCAAAATTAAGCGGGACACATAATGTTATAAAACTAGCGAGTGAACAACTTAAAGATAAGATGCACATTCATGTTTTTGATACATTAACTGTATGTTTTTCAGAAGGACTTTTTGCACTTGATGCTGAAAAAATGTTAAAAGAAGGCAAAACTTTTGAAGATATCGATCATCATCTAGAAGAAAAACGTAAAAACAATACGATATTTTTTGCAGTTGATTCCCTATCTTATTTAGTTAAAAACGGAAGACTATCTAATGCACAAGCATTTGTAGGAAAAGTATTAAAAATCAAACCTATTTTACAAGTTCAAGAAACAGGACATATTGTATCTATTGAAAAAATCAGAAACATTAAAAATGCCTTATCATCTATTGCAAGTAAAGTGAATGCATATGCAAACGGAAGAGCATTTGATGCGTATATTTTATACACTGGAAATCCAAAATTAAAGTCGCATTTTATAGAAACACTAAAAGAAGAACTTGGGCTAGAAAATTTATATGAAGCGCCTTCTACTCCTGTAGTTGGAGCACATATCGGCCCAGATGTTATAGGCGTAGGTATCTTTTTAAAATGAGACACACATGTGTCTTATTTTTTTCGCTATAAAAAAAGCCAATTTCTTGGTATAATATAACAGGTGATAACATGAGTACAATAAAAACCGCAAAAGGCGTGTTATATGAATTAAAAAAACAAGGTTATGAAGCATATATTGTTGGTGGTGCAGTCAGAGATTATAGACTTAGAATGCCAATCAATGATGTAGATATCACAACTAACGCAAAACCACATCAAGTCAGTAAAATATTTAGAACGATACCAACAGGTATTAAATATGGCACTGTTACAGTAAAATTTAAAGATGAGCAATTTGAAGTCACAACTTATCGTATTGATGGTGAGTATAATGATAATCGTCATCCAGATCAAATTACTTATAGTGAAACAGTTATTGAAGATGTTAAGCGTAGAGATTTTACAATTAATGGTCTTTTAATGAATGAGAAACAAGAAGTTATTGATTATGTTGATGGCGAACAAGATTTAAAAGATAAAATCATTAGAACCATTGGAGACCCTTACAAACGATTTGAAGAAGATGCATTAAGAATGCTTAGAGCATTTTATTTTCAATCTAAATTAGGTTTTCAAATAGAAAAACAAACAAGAGATGCAATTGAAGCCTTAAGAGATAAACTAAAAAATGTATCTATGGAAAGAATTGTTAACGAATTAATTAAAACAATTCAAGGACCACACTTAAAAAAAGCTTTAAAATCAATGGTTACGACAAAAGTACACGAAGTACTTCCTGGGCTAAAAAAAGGTATAGAACATATTCTAGAAATGGAAGAAATGCCTTATGTTGATCCATTTTTTGTCATTTGTTTTGCGTTAAATGGTGGCATAGTTCCTCAAGCATGGACGTTTTCAAATAAACACAGACATCGTTATCAACAAGCTGCAGAACTAGCAAATAAAACAACTACATTTGATGCGATTCACTTATATACGTATGGTCTAGATTTATGTACACTAGCAAATAAAGTGAACTTTATGCTAGGTAGATCTAAAAATTTAAAAGATTTTATAGAAAAAACGTATCACAGTCTACCTATCCAGTCAGAATTAGATTTGAAACTAAGAGCTACTGAAATGATAGAAATTACAGGTAAAAAAGCTGGAGCTTGGTTAAAAGATATTCAACAAGAAATGGTTTTAAAGGTATTAAATAAAGAATTAAAAAACGAAAAAGATGTTTTAGTAACATACTTAATCGAACATATAAAGTAGGTGAAAGTTTTGAATTTACATGAAAATAAAATTTACAAAATTATAGGAAAAGTTGAAAGTATAAATAGTGGTGCACATTTTTGTAATACGACGATCATGACTAAAGATAATGAGCATATCAATATAAAATTAGATTTTGAACAATTATCAGAAATCACTTTAGGTAATGTGTATGAATTTACTGCTTTAGCGGTTGTTAAACTTGAAGATGAACTCGTATTAAAGCTTAAGAGTTTAAAGCCAGCAGAAGAGGTATTAAGTGCAGATGAGCTATCAGAGCTACTTGATCACTTCTATGTATATGCACCAATCTCTATGGTAGAGATAAAAAATGGGATTGAATCGTATTTAAACAAAATTGAAAACAAGATATTATTAGAGATTACAAAGACAATATATGAAAAACATGAAAAGAAATTTTACATGCATCCAGCAGCAACTAAATTTCATCATGCTTATGTTGGTGGATTAAGTTATCACACTTATACAATGCTAAAACTTATTGATCCTTTTATTACTGTATATCCTTATCTAGATAAAAACATATTATATGCAGCAACCATATTACATGACATGTCTAAAATCACTGAAATTAGTGGTGTTGATGGAGAGTATACAAAAGAAGGCTTACTCATAGGTCATTTAGTTATGCAAACCATTGATGTTGATCAGGTTGCAAAAGCTCTAGGATATGAAAATACAGAAGAAGTATTAATGTTAAAACATATGATTTTATCACATCATGGACAACTACATTATGGATCTCCGAAAAAACCACAAACAGGAGAAGCGTTGTTGTTATGGTTTATTGATACAATAGATTCTAAATTTACGGTATTAGGTGAGGTTTTAGAAGACACAGTTGAAGGACAATTCACACAAATGATAAGTGTCTTAGATAAGATGAGATTTTATAAACCTAAAAAATAGAGGCCATGCCTCTTTTTTTATGCATGTATATAAAAAAAGACCACCGAAGTGGTCTTATATGAAAATGATCAATTATAAATTACCTTTTAAAATATCTAACAAATCTCCGTAAAGTGCTTCGTAGTTTGAATCATTCACGCCACCATTTTCTGATAACATGTAACCATCCATTTGACGTTGATTGATTGCTCTAATAGTATCTAAGCGAGTAGCATCAGTAGCATCAGCGAATTCAGCATCTTCTAATAGACTAAAGATAAGTTCTCTTTGCATGTATGTTCCTTGATATACGTTAAGTACTGGTTGTAAGTAACTGTTAATCGCAGTTTGAACATCTCTTGGTAATTCGATACCTTCATCAGTTAATGAACCAAGTAAGTAGTACTTAACTTGTCCAGCTGATAATGTATCAGTTTCTTCGTTATAAGCATTGATTGTTTCGTCATCTGCTAATACATATTCACTATCTTCATCATCAGCTTCAGCAAATTTAGCAGAAGTTGTTTCAGCAACCTTAGTTGCTAGAATGAAGTGATAACCGAATGATGATTTAACTAATTCTAAGTCATTTTCAGTTACTGCATCGCTTGTGTTAACATATGCATCATAGAAATCTAAGTATGGGAATAATGAATCATCATCTTCCATAGCAGATAATGTATCATGAATAGTTATTGCACGATCATAGAATACTTCATCTAATACACTTTGGCCTGTAACAAAGTTTGATGTGTTAGTGATTGCAGAAGTTATATCTTCGAATTTTAGATAGAATCCTAATTGACGATATTCAGCCCAAACACTTTCTAATGTATAGTCATATGGTGGAATTGAACTACCAATTTGAATACGACCTGAATTGTTAAAGTCAGTAGCGATTGCACTTAAACCTTCTTTAAATCCTTTATACATACCGATACGGCTATAAACTAAATCAACTAGTTCGATAAGACCATCGATAACTTCTTGTTGAGCAGTAGTGCTTAATGTATCTAAGTATTCTTGAGGATTATCTGGATTACCATCACCATTTTGATCGAAATATACTAATAAATGACTAACTGTGATTGATTCGAAGTTTTCATATTGTTTAGCAGCTAATGTTGCTAGACTTTCGAAAATGTCATCATTACCGAAATGTACTTCGTAATCTTCTAAGTATTGTTGTCTTAAATCAGGATATACATATAAGTTGTTGATAGCTTCTTGATTTGATCTAGATCCAAAAGCAGTTAATAAGAAGTTTTGTCTTCCCATGCTTGCTGGATAACCAGAAGAAGCGAAATTATCAGCTGAGAATTGTGAGATGATATTTTCGAATTGTTCTTTATAATCATCTAAGTCAGCTTCAAGAACTGTATATACATCACTTTGTTCTAAATATTTGTTTGATAACATATCAAGTGCAATGTTAATACCATATGAACCTTCTAATTTAGTGTAGAATGCTTCAACAGTAATTTCAACATCACCAATTTTAGCAACGATGTTACCATCTTTGTTATCATCTGATCCATCATATCCATAACTTTGTTCATAGAATACTCTAACTACAGAGTCATAAATGTCTAATGTTTCTTCTTCATATAATTCAGTAACTTTGCTTGTTACATAAGCATCAGTTAATTTAGAATCAACTAATTCAGCTTTCATTTCAGCTTCGATAGCTAAAGCTTCAGCTGTTTCACTAAAGATTTCAGCTTCACTGTCTTCTGGATCTTCAATTAAGATACCTTCTTCAGTTTCACTTTCATCATCTAATTTGAATACTAAGTATCGTGAGTTACCAAATGTTTGAACTCTTGATGAGTATGGTTTACCATCAGCTGTATCATCTGGATCTTCCATATCTGCTTCAGCAACTAATGTATCATAAATATGACTTCTAAGGCTTGTATTGATCTCTGTTAAGTCGTCATAAGTATAAGTAGTAGTATAATCATTGCCGTCGCCTACGATAGAAACTCCATCAGTATCAAGCTTAATTTTAGCAGCTGGATTTAATAAATTATAAATTTCAATGAATTTATCTTTTACACCAGCTGGTAATAATTTAACATCAGAGAAACCATCAGCTCTATCTGTGTTAATGATGTATGCTTTATAATAATCTTCGTAATCTTGAACTGTAATCATTTCACGAGATTCTAAATCTACGCCTAATTTAGAAGTGATATCTAAATCATCTAAGATTTCTTTAACATATGCATAATCTGGGTTTTCTAAATCAACATAACCTGGATTGCCTTCTTTAACACGAATGTCAGGTAGAGCATACCAGAATCCTTTTGAATCAGATTTTAGACCAACTTGATACAATGCTGCGTTTGCTTCATTTAAGTTAATGAAACGAACAACTAATGCATCAGCATCATATTGACCTTCTTTGTTAGCTTTGTAATAAGATACGACTGCATCATCTGAGATAAATGCATCACTTTCTTCATCTAATACTTCTTCATCAAGAATAGATTTTGAGTAAGCTCTTTGAGCAACTCTTAATGCATAACGCTCTAATAAGAAGTCAAGTGTATGATATCCAGTGAATGGATTATCTTGGCTTTGTGCTAAACCTTGTAGTTGATCGATGATGTCTTGGATAACGATTGTATTATCTAATAAATATACAGAGTCTGCATATCTTTCAATATTTCTTACATATCGTTCTGGTGAATCAGCATATAAATCTTCTAAATCTTCTAATTCAGAAGTACCATGAATTGCAGCGTTTACTGTATCATCAAAGTATTTAACTAATGTTTCATCTCCAGCAGCAAGTTTAGTTTCTGCGTCATCCATATAAGTTTTAAATAATTCTTCGTCAATCATGGTTGCTAATGTTTGAGCACCTTGCATGCGAAGTTGATCATATAATTCTTTTTCTGTAATGGTTAAATCGCCATATGTCAAGTAAATGTTGTCATCTGAGATGTCGCCATATGGTGTTTTTTCGCTGCCAGTACATGCAGCTAATGTTAGAACACCTGCAACTACTAGCACAAGTAGTGCAAATCTTCTAAAAGTTTTTAATTGATTCATTGTGTTCACTCCTTCAATTGTTTCATACAAGCAAGTATAATATAGCATTTTTTAGGGTATAAATGCAACCACTTTCATTTTATTTTATAATATCACATATTTTTATGTTATCATTATATAAGGTGATACTGTGGAAATATTCGTATTAGCCAGTGGATCTAAGGGCAATATGACCTACTTAAAAGTAGGACATATTAAACTCTTTGTGGATGCTGGTATTAGTTATAAAAGAATTAAAGAAAAAATGGAAAGTTATCAAGAAGACTTACTTGATGTTCACACGATATTAATTACGCATGAACATTCCGATCATATCATGGGTTTGAAGATGCTTTTAAAACATAAAATAATTAAAGATGTTTATCTAACTCAAGGCACATTAAATGCTATAAGCGATGATATCATATCAATGATTCCAAATATTCATGTAATAAAGTCTGAAGATGCATTCAAAATCGATGATATGGATGTTAAAAGTTTTATGGTATCTCATGATGCTGCAGAACCAATAGGATATGTGATTGAACACTTAAATAAAAAAGTGTGTTTTGTCAACGATACAGGTTATGTCGATCAAGCTTATTATGAGTTGTTAAGTGATGCAGATTGTTATTTGTTAGAGGCAAATCATCATCCAACAAAGTTAATGCAATCACTTAGACCTTTTTTACTTAAAAAAAGAATTTTAGGAGAAAAAGGACATCTATCAAATGATGATGCAGCATGGCTGGTAAATGCGCTTGTTAAGAATAAAACTAGCAAATGGATTGTAACTCATATTTCTGAAGATTGCAATTCAATCATAGATATTGAAGAATCGATAGTCAATGTGTTTGATGATCCAACAAAAATCGAAGTCTTTTATGCAACAAAGGAAGGACTTCCGGTGATTAAATTATGATAAAATGTATAGTAGTTGGAAAAATGAATCATAAATATTTAAATGAGGGTATCGAGTATTATAAAAAACAATTACCTGTTCAATTAGAGATTATAGAAATTAAAGATGAGAAAGATGCATCCGGTATGGAACAAGAAGGTATGCATATTTTAAACAAAATTAAAGACAACGATGTAGTCGTTGCTTTAGCGATAAAAGGAAAATTGCTTGATAGTCATCAATTTTCTAAATTAATAGAAGATGTGAATACATACCAACAAGGTGATTTGGTTTTTGTTATTGGTGGATCTTATGGTTTATCAGAAGCTGTTTATCAACGTGCAAACCATCAAATATCTTTTTCTAAAATGACTTTTCCTCATCAAATGATGAGATTAATATTAATCGAACAAATCTATCGCGGGTTTATGATTATGAAAAACCACCCATACCACAAGTAAGGAGTGATAATTTATGAAGAAAAAATATATATTCTGGGATTTTAATGGTACCATTTTAGATGATCGAGACCTATGTTTCAACATTTTAAATGAGATGCTTGAAGAATTTAATAGAGACAAAGTGACACTTAAAGATTATTTAATGATTTTTGATTTTCCTGTTAAAAACTATTATGCAAAAATCTATGATTTAGAAGAAACACCTTTTCATGTGCTTTCACATCGATTTATGGAATTATATCAACCAAGAAGTATGCATGAACAATTACATCAAGGTGTCATAGATTCCCTGTTTTATTTTCAATCGATGGGTGTAAAAAATATTTTATTATCTGCTTCTGAAAAATCTAATTTAGATGAACAGATCGCTCATTTTGGAATAAGTCATTATTTTGATGATATTTTAGGGACACATAATGCGCATGGTGAAAGTAAATTAGAAGTAGCAAAACAATATGTGAAAACAAATCATATCAAAGGCAGTGATGCAGTTATCATAGGAGATACACTACATGATGCTGAAGTTGGAGAAGCTTTAGGATTTGATATTATTTTATATACTAAAGGTCATCAACACAAATCCCGCTTGAAGAAGTATAAAACTATTGACAATCTTTATGAATTAAGTAATATTATTAATAAGAAAATAAAATGACAATCCGCTGGGATTGCCATTTTTTTTATAATATGTAATACATCATCAATGAAAGAAATGCGATATAGAAAATGAATAAATAATTAGCAGTCTCAAATGTGATTTGGTATTCTCTAATTTGACGAATAGGCTTATAGTCTTTGGAAATATAATATTTATATAACACATATCCAATCGCAATATAAATTAAGTAATCTAACCAAGCTCTAAAATCAAATAGTTTAACATATGAAAAATCAATGTTGAAAATGAACATACCAAGTTCTTTATAAAATAAACCAATAACTATACATAAAAGTCCAATAGTTATGATTGAAATAAATTGTTTGCTATCTTTTCTTTTTTCTAACTTAACACGATCACCAAATAATATTTGTGAAAATTTTAAAAATGATGTCACTGTTCCAATATTAATCAATGTAAATAAAAACATTTTTAAAGGGACATCTTTGAAACTATATTTCACAAGTGTTTTAGAAACGTATCCATTAAAAAATGGTGCACCAGAGATTGCTAACATACCAATAATTAAAAAGATAGATGTTAGTGGCATCGATTTAAAAACACCACGAATTGCATAAATCTTTTTAGTTTTATATTCATAGATGATAAGTCCTGCACATAAGAATAAAAGAGATTTAAATAAAGCGTGGTTGACTAAATGGAATAAGCCACCATAATAAGATAAACCATATCCATAAGATAACCCCATCATCATTATGCCTACTTGAGAAATTGTATGATGTGCTAAGACTTGTTTTAAATCTTTTTGAGAAAGAGCTAAAACGACACCGACTAAAGCTGTTATTGCACCTATATAAAAGAGTACTTCAGTCATTTGATATGTTTGATAGCCAAACATATAGATATGAACTCTTATAAATAAATATAAACCACCTTTGACAAGAAGTCCTGAAAGTAGCGCTGATAATGATGTATAAGCAACACCATGCGCTCTTGGTAACCAAGTATATAAAGGAAATAATGCAGCTTTTACACTCGCGCCAGCAATCATCATCATATAAGCAAATTTAATGATTGGTTTTTGAGCATGGGTTGATATGTTTTCTGCTAAATAAGTCATATTTATAGAACCGTAAGTGTAGTATAAGATAATAATTCCTATTAAGAAAAACATTGCTCCAAGTGTATTAAGTAGTAAGTAATAAATCGCAGCTTTAAGCGATGGTCCGTTTTTCTTAAAAGATAGTAATATCGTAATCAAAACCGTAATAAGTTCTAGAAATACAAAGAGATTAAATAGATCATTAGTTTGTAGGAATGCTAAGAAAATACCTTCTAAAAACATTAAGAAGAATAAATATTTATGATACTTACTGTTGGTTTTAAATGTATAAAACAATACCATGGTCCACATGAATATAGTCAGTCCAACAAAAAGTAAAGATAACGTATCATTTCTTAAAGAAATTGCGAATTTTTCATTCCATCCACCTAAAATAATAATAGATATACTTGGGTCTCTAGAGAGTTCATAAGCATAATATCCTAACAAAAAAATTAAGATAATTTGTGTTAAAAAGACAATATTAGTGATTGCTTTATTTTTAATTAAATAAATGATAACAGCGCTTATGATTGGAACGAATATGAATAAGATAGGAATAAATTTAGCCATTTATTTATCCCCCTTAAAAATAACTTTCCATTCTATACTGCCATAATGATGAAAGATTTTAATACACAACATAAGTGCTAAAGAAGTAATCGTAGAACCAATAACAATTGTAGTAATCATTAAAGCTTGAGGTAATGGATCAACAACATCTAATCCTAAAGATGTTAAGATAGGTATAAGCCCACCTTCATAAGCACCAAAATTTAAAAATAGTAAAATTGTGCCAGCTTCTACAATCGTTATACAGAAGACAGATTTAATAATATTTTTACTGATTGCTAATCCGTAGATACCAATCAAAATAACAATAAATGATAAAATCGGATTCATATTATCTGCCCTCCTTTAAAAATGCGGTAAAGATTGCGACCAACCCTAAAGCAACTTTTGCACCAATAAGTATATTCATTGAAGTTAAAAAGATTGCTTTATATTCGATATTCGCATCAAGCGGTATGAAGTTTGTAAAAAGTTCACCTCTAGTAAAAAATGATAAAGATGAGATGACGACCAATCCTAAGAAAAGAAATTTTTCAATCGTTAAAACTCGATGCACATCAACTGTTTTTCTTATATCTATATAATATAAAATTAATATTGCGGTTGCGACTATCGCACCACCTTGAAAACCTCCACCTGGAGATAGATGTCCATTGACAATAACATATATACCAAATAGAAGCATAATTGGATATAAGATACGACTAAAAGTTACAAAAAGTTCAGGTGTCTTTTGTTTATCTATCATAAAAGTAGCGTTTTTTTCATCAATTGTATGTTCAGATATTAGCATAACACCTGATACTGCAATTAGTAGAATAGCTGCTTCAAACAGACTATCAAATAGTCTATAGTCAAGGTAGATGCCTGTAACTAAATTAACACTTCCTGTATCAGTGTATCCATTTTGGCTAAAAAAGATTTTGCCTGCATTATTGTATATATCTGAAAAAGAAGACATTGATGTTATAAAAACAAATAAAATAAATAAAAGTAATAAAATCAAAGATATTTTTTTAATCAATGGATTCACCTTCCTTAAACGTTACGATTTCGATGTAATCGTATGTAAAAGTTTCTTTGATAAGATGATCCATAAGAATGGAACTTTGTTTTCCTTTTAGAATGAACTTTTGTTTTTCATGATCAAAAGAAACGATAAGATCCACATTTAAATCGGTTGTTAAATCTTCATCTGAACCTTTAATATTCGCACAAACGTTCATTTTTAAATCATTGTGATCGACAAATTTGTTTAAAATTTGATAAAGTTCCACATTCTTTTCATCAATGAGTTCGTCATTGATAAGATCATGGTCAACGCGATCTAAAACTATAAATTCTCTTTGTCTAGAAATACTAATAACATAGATTAAAGGAATAATAGCAGAACCGATAGCAACTTCAGCGATCGCAACATCTGGAGCTTGATTTAAAACATAAAGTGTTGCAGCAACCAAACCAAATGAAGATATATAGATGATAATTGTAAAGTTTTCTTTATGAAATACAATCGCAAGTGCAATGATAATTAATAATATTTGTAATAATGTTGGAATTAAATCATTCATTTGTTGTTACCTCGCTTTGCTTTAAAGGTATGCCGATCAAATAAGCTGATCTTATGTTTACATGAGAACTAATCGGATTTGTGATGACTAAAAACACAATAAGTAAAACTAATCTAAACCCATATTCTATGCGCCATGAAACAAATATTAAAGCAAATAGCACTAAAAAGCTTGCGACTGTATCAATAGTTGCAGCAGTTAATATGCGTGTATATAGGTTTTTAAGTGAATAAATAGTAATCATCCCAAAGATTATGAAAATCCAAGCAATGACTAATATGACATATGCAATAACGTTCATTTTTGTCTACTCCCTGCCATAATAAATTTAGATAGTAGAGTCATGGTCAAAAACCCGATAATGCCGTAAGTGATAGCTATATCTAAAAGCACTAATTTTTCAAGATATATCGCATATACAGCAATAAATAAGACAACTTTAGCAGACATGAGATTAAGCATTAATATTTTGTCCCAAAGTGTTTTAGAAAAAATTAACCGAATAAAAGATAATATCATGGCAATAACTAAAATAAATAGAGTAATTAATAAAAACAACTTAATGAGCGTCATGATGATCCTCCTTCTCTAGCAAGAATTTTTCAAATCGATCTCTTATGGGTTTTGCTAATGTTTCATGATCTGTTTTAGGATCTGCCAAAACCATAACAAAGATTGTTTGTTGGACAACCTCTATACTAATTGTTCCAGGTGTTAGTGTAATAGAATTAGCAACTATAGCCACTTGTATAGGTGTTAAATGGTCTAAAGTTATCTTAAAGACAACAGGTTCATAGTTGTCTTTGAATAAGTTAATCACATATAATATTGATGATTTAAAAATCTCATAAAAAAGCACGAAAAAATAAAGGAATAATTTTCCAAAATGAATCCCTTTAAATTTAAATCCTTGTTCATCATATAAAACTTCGTAAGTAAATAAAGATACAAAAAAAGAAATCGTCACACCGAAAATAATGGTTCTTAATTCAAAATTAAAATTGAATAAAAACCATAGTATCAGCATGACGATATAAAATTTTAATCTAGAGATTACAATTTTCATAAGCATCATTCTCCCAAATGAAATTTTATTATATTATATCATAGGATATTTTGTAATCATAGTGAGTCGTTAAAGTGATCGAAAAATTCGTTATAAAGGTTTCTTATAGGAAAATTCTATATTCATATAGTTGAAAATATGATATGATAAATAAAAAGGAGATAATTTTTAAATATGAAAAAACGAGCACATTCATTTTTTAGTGGGTTTAAAGAATTTATTTCTAAAGGAAATATTATTGATTTAGCGGTAGCTTTCATTATTGGGGTTGCATTTAAAGAAATTATTACATCTTTAGTGAATGACATTATTATGCCACTAGTAACTTCTTTAACAGGAAAAGCTAACTTTACGGATTTAGTGTGGATTTTAAACAATGCGGAGATTAGATATGGGACGTTTATTCAACAGATTATTGAATTCTTAATTATTGCATTTAGTATTTATGCAGCAATTACACTTGTCATTAGAAGAAAAGAATTCAATGAAAAAGTTAAAAAAGATCATGCTCCTAAAGTTGAAGAAGAACCAAAAGAAGTAGTTATACCAGAAGATATTAAATTATTAACAGAAATTAGAGATCAATTAAAAGAAATTCAAAAGAAGTAGGGAGATTTTATGAAGAAAATTGCAATATTAGCTTGTAGTAATGCAGGTCTTGATTACCTTGATTATCCAAAAGATATTCGAATTTTACGTTCAGTGATTCATTTTGGAACTGATGAGAGTTATAATGACTTCGTTGATATGGATGCGAAGACATTTTATGAGCGCATTAAGAATGATCCAAATGATATTCCTAAGACATCATATGTATCTATAGGTAAAATGATAGAAACTTTTGAAGAACTTGAAAAAGAAGGCTATGATGAAGCATTAGTTATTGTGATTTCTTCAGAACTTAGCGGACTTTATGAAGCTGTAAAAAGAACAGCAAGTGAAGTTAATTTAAAAATAACTGCCTTTGATTCAAAAACTTTAGCTTATGGCCAAGCATATATGGTATTAGAAGCACATAGACTTGCTAATGAAGGAAAATCAATGGATGAAATTATACCTCATTTAGAAAAAATAAGAGATAATGATATGATTTACTTTGCTGTAGATACACTACTATATTTAGTAAAAAATGGTAGATTATCTAAACTTCAAGGTACATTAGGTACAATGCTTCAATTAAAACCATTATTGTTTATTGGAGATAGTGGTAAAGTTGAGACTTTAGAAAAAATAAGAACAACACATAAGGCACATTTAAGAGTTTTAGAAAAATATATTGAAGATACTAAAGGTAAGAATGTTATTACCTATATCTCACATGCACATGCTGATGAATATGTGGATTGGTTTAAGACTAAAATTAAAGAAGCTTTTCCTGAAAGAGAAGTTGTTGTTGCATATTTAACACCAGTTGTTGGTGCACATACGGGTCCTAAAGGGATTGGTGTTGGATATATAAAGATTGATTAATAAAAGCCATAAAAAAAGATTTTGATGTGATTATCAAAATCTTTTTTTTATTATGAATTTTCAATCACAGCTACAATAGGTATAAGTAAGAATGCAATCCATGATATTTCAAAAAGTCCAAAGAAGTATCCCAATGAGTAGAATATAATCACTGCAACAAAGGGCATAAAAGGAGTGATTTTTTTTGATTTATCGAATAAAAATATTGATGAAATTGGAATTAGTAAGACAAACATCCAGCTATATCCCCATCCAGCTGCAAATAACCCTAGGGATAAGAATGCCGCAAGTGATAAAACAATGATCATAAAGAAGATGATGCCATTTTTTCTTTTTAATGGGTCTTTTATAATTACTTCAAATTTTAGTTCTGCAAAATAAAGAATAACTATTGCAGGTAATAAGAATCCAAATAAGCCAATCATAAAATCATGATAAACATAACCCATGATTAGATAAAAGCCTGAAGCTATAAGTAATGATCCGATGAAAAAGATTCTTTTCACATTATTTTTTTCATAAATCATTGAAGCAATAGGTACGATTAGGAAAATCAACCAAGTTGGATTCCAATAACTTGTATAAGTACCTACTAGCATAAAGATTATAATTGCGACAAATGGAGATAAAGCAACGATTTTCTCTTTTTTGCTTGTATTTAGTAAAATCGCTGTTATAGGGATTAACAGAAATACCATCCAAGTTGGATGCCATATATCAGTTGTTAAACCAATAAGCATAAATGTTATAACAGCAATAAAGGGGGTTAAAGCAATGATTTTATCCTGATGTCTTTTAGATGATTTTTGAGACAATGTATCTCTTAATTCTTCATAAACTTGTTTTGGTTTGCCCAATAGATTTGATACATCTTCGTCAGTTAAACCTCTTTCTAGGGCATCATCATACATTTGTTCGTAATCTGATAATATATCTTTAATTTCTTCAGTTTTTACTTGATGAGCAACAAGCGCATCATTTAAGTTATCTAAATATTGTTTTTTATTCATTAAATGTTCCTCCTACGATTTTAAATACACCGTTTAAGAATGTCTTCCATTCATTAATATTTTCAGCTAATCTTTGTTTACCAGCATCTGTAATCTGATAATATTTTCTTGGTGCACCAAGGTTTGTTTGTTTTTCATAAATTGTAAATAAGTGTTGAGCGGTAAGTCTTCTTAATATAGGATAAATAGTATTTTCATTGACATCGATATCTTTTGCAAGTCTTTCTATGACTTCAAAGCCATACATATCCTGTTCACTAATAACATATAGCACGCACATTTCAAGAATGCCTTTTTTAAGTTGAGTATTCATGAAATCCTCCTTTACTGTGTTTTACACACTACCAATATAACATATGTAGTGTGCAAAACACAATACCTTTACAAAAAAATCTTTTTATTTTTTAAATCTTGTCTTTTTATTTTTATTGTGATAATATATCAACAAATAGATGAGGTGACCTCTATGTTAAAAATGAAAAAGGTTGTATATTATTATTCATATCAGATATAAGGACTGCTAAATCTAAGGCATTCCTTTTTGTGAATTGTAAAGGAACAGCCAAATCATGATTATAAACAATCATCCTTGGGGTTCCTCAGGGATTTTTTATTTTTTATAGGTGTCTAAAAGGAGATAAAACTATGATTATTAAAATGAAGAAAGATGCAACTAAAAAACAGTACCAAAAATTAGCTGATTTTTTAGAAAGTAAAAATTTAGAAATAAGAGATGTAAGTAGTAAACAAGTTCATATTTTTGGGATCATAGGAGATACATCAACTTTTGAACCTGTTGATTTATATGCTTTTGAAGGTGTAGATGAAGTAACTAGAGTATCTACACCATTTAAAAAAGCATCTAGAAGTTTTAAAAAAGAAGATACAGTTATTAAATTAGGATATGGTGTTGAAATTGGAAGTCATCAGTTTGTGATGATGTCTGGTCCTTGTTCAGTTGAATCAGAAGAGCAATTAAGAATCATCGCAAAAACTGTAAAACAATCAGGTGCTCACATTTTAAGAGGTGGTGCATATAAACCAAGAACATCACCATATGCATTTCAAGGGCTCGGTGAAGAAGGTCTTAAAATTTTAAGAAAAGTAGCTGATGAGCATGAATTGCTTGTTGTAACTGAAATACCAAGTTCAGATTTACTGCCTTTATTTGAAGAATATGTAGATATCATTCAAGTAGGTGCTAGAAATATGCAAAACTTTGAATTGATGAAAGCACTTGGTAAATCAACTAAACCGATTTTACTAAAAAGAGGCTTATCAGCAACCATTGAAGAATGGTTAATGAGTGCAGAATATATTATGAGTGGTGGAAATGAACAAGTCATTCTTTGTGAAAGAGGTATTCGTACCTTTGAAAAATATACAAGAAATACACTTGATATATCTTCAACTTTAGCCATTAAAGAATTATCACATTTACCGATTATCATTGATCCATCACATGCAGCAGGTAGATGGAATATGATTGAAAAACTATCTTTAGCTAGTTTAGCTGTTGGAGCTGATGGTTTAATCGTTGAAGTACATCATGATCCTGAACATGCTTTAAGTGATGGTGCTCAATCATTAAAGCCAAAAAAATACTTACAAATGGTTGAATCACTTAAAAAAATGAGTGATTTACTAGGAAAGACATTCAGATGAAAATTTTTATTGTTGGCTTAGGTCTAATTGGTGCATCTTATGCTGAAGGATTAAAAAAAGCAGGGCATAGCATTTATGCATTTAACAGAACTAAAAGTATTATAGACAAAGCTATTGAAGAAAAGATGATTGAAAGTGATAATGATATCTCTCATATCAAAACAGCAGATGTGATCATATTAGGCTTATATCCTAAACATAATATAGAGTTTCTTAAAAACCATAAACATTTATTTAAAAATGGACAAATGATCACAGATGTAAGTGGCACTAAGGCGTGGATGGTCCCTGAGATAGAAAATATTTTGCCAGATGGTGTAAGTTATACTTCACATCATCCTATGGCTGGTAAAGAGGTTTCAGGTTATGCTGCTAAAGATGCAGCTATATTTAATGGCGCAAATTTTATCATCGTGAAAACACGTAAATCTTTAGATTCAGATGAAAAAATATTAAGAAACATCGCAAATGACTTAAAATTTGGTAAAATAACGGTGACAAACCCCGAAAAACATGATGAGTTAATCGCATTTACATCACAGTTAACACATGTAATCGCAGTAAGTCTTGTTCAAAGTGATCACTTAGAAGAAACGCCACAAGCAACCGGAGATTCATATCGAGATTTAACTAGAATCGCAAAAATAAATGAGACGATGTGGACCGAACTTTTTTTAGAAAACAAACAAGCACTTCTACAAAAAATTAATGATTTTGAAAAACAATTAGACTTATTAAAAGATATGATAAAAAAAGATGATAAAAAACATATCGAGATATACTTAAAACAAGCAAAAGAGAAGAGG
>JBAZCK010000003.1:0-56622 GCA_041654955.1 Acholeplasmataceae bacterium
CTATAAACTGTACCAGTGCGGTTGATGAGATTTGAACTTGATTTATGATGAAATATGTTTCTATACTTTTTCTAGTGCTTGTGTGTATAAACATAAAATGGTCATTTTGATGTTACTTGAGTACACACAACACCCCATTTTCGAGCAATATGGTGCACTCAATGCAGTATATATATGAGAACATCTTGATTAAAAGTTATTTAAAACGGACAAAACTAGTTTGGATTGGTATGAAAAGATTTTTCGCTTACCTAAATAAAGCATGCATTTATAGAAGACACAAAAACAACTATAATCATAGAAAAATCAACGAAGATGTCTTCTCAATACCGCATGTATTTCATGATTTTATAACCATCAATTGCAATTTTTGATAACCCAATAAAGTAAAAAAAACAATCAGCACGATTGGAAATAAGCTGATTGTTTTTTCTTTAATTTACGAATCGATAAATGATATAACTTTTATATATCACATAGTTCGATTTATTATCTTTTGGTACCCCCTGTAGGGCTCGAACCTACGACCCAATGATTAAGAGTCATTTGCTCTACCAACTGAGCTAAGAGGGCATCTCATTAATCATGCCTTTTTATTATAGCATATTCACAAAAAAAATCAAATAATTTTCACGAAATCAAATCAAAAAATAACATAAATTACAATTCAAATTAAAAAATATGTTCTACAAAGACAAATTACATCCCCATACACCCGTTTTTTACCCATAATATGGTATAATTTTCTATAGATTACATCAAGAGGTTTATATGTATAATTATACTTTAGGATTTCTCATACACAAAAATCAAATACTTATGTTAAATAGAAATAAGTCACCTTGGATGGGTGCATGGAACGGATTAGGTGGGAAAATCGATCCCAATGAATCACCTAAAGTTTGTATCCAAAGAGAAGTTTATGAAGAAACAGGGCTTAATCTAGATCTTGATAAATTCATCTATAAAGGTGATGTCACATGGAATACTTTTCATGCGAATGGACAAGGCTTATATATCTATATTTATTATTTAGAAGATGACTTTACATTTGAAACTCCTAAAAGAGTCGATGAAGGTATTCTAGATTTCAAAGATATCTCATGGCTATGTGATTATAATAACGAAGGGCTAGCGAAAAATATACCATATTTGCTACCTTCATTATTAGAAGATGAAATGATCTATGAACATCATTGCACCTTTGAGGGTAATATATTAAAAAAAGTTGATAAGAAGAGGTTGAATATATGCCAGAACTTATTATAGCAGTTATAGTTATTTTGATATTGGTTGCTGTTTGGTTTTATGTAGGTAAGAAGCAACACAATCAATTTAGAGAAAAAGCATATGCAATACTAGAAAAACACGGTATTGTTAGTAAAAATGAAAAATCTACTTTTTTTGAGTTTAAAGATAAGACTTATGAAATCTTGTTTTATAAAATCGCAAAAACACATGAACTCACTATTAATAGTAAATATATATGGGAAGTTCATATGAAATCTAGATCTACATTGATTAATCAAATGTATTTCTTAAAAAGCGAATTACCAAAAATTGTTATCATTTATCCAATGGAAACTAAAATCAAACGATTCATCAACGAAAATGAAATGGAATTTATTGATTATAAAGATGAGTTTTACAATATGAGATTAGTTAAACTAGATGAATTAGATCAATTATTTACTGAGGTTATTCAATGAAAAAAATGCATATCTTTATATTAACACTCATATTAACTATATCTTTATCAGCTTGCACACATAAAGAAGATATTATTTGGACAGATGATGAATCCCTCATCTTAGAAGTATCTGATGAAACGATTAAAATCTTACAGATCACAGATCTTCATCTAGCTTATGGCATCAGCAATCGTGATCAAATGACTTATGATCTTATCACTAACTTGGTTTTAGCTGATGATTATGATTTAATCGCTGTAACAGGTGATATTTTAATGAGTCCACAAGCTCCATTATTATTTAAGCAATTTGTCAATCATATGGAAAGCTTAAAGACACCATGGACATTTATTTTTGGTAATCATGATAATGATTTTAATTCATATACGTCATTACTTAATCAAATTGGAAATACTACCTATCTATATTACAAAAATGGACCAGAACTAGAAGATGGTGGTATTGGGAACTTTAAAATAGATTTTGTATTAGATGACGAAGTGATCTATCATGCCTATTTTCTAGATACTAAAGCAGAGCGTGATGATTATACAGAAGCAGAAGGCAAATATGATTACCTATCAACTTCTCAAGTATCGTGGTATGAGAACTTAGTATCAAATGATACAAAAGAATCCATAGTCTTTATGCACATACCACTTAGACAATTTATAGATCCTATTGATTATGATGGCCTATTTTTAGAAGATATGGTCTATGCGCAAGGCAAAGATACAGGTTTCTTTGATATGATGCTTACATACGATAAATCAAAAGCAGTCTTTGTTGGGCATGACCATTTAAATGATTTTACGTTCATAAAAGATGGTATTTTATTAGCCTATGGTAGAAACTCAGGATACACTGCATATGGATATTTAGAACGTGGTGGAAGACATATTGAAATAACAGATGAAGTTCTATCCACATATGTCGTATTAAGTAGTGAGGTGTCATCATGAATATCAAGTTAAAAGATAGAATATTAGTGATGTTATCATCTTTTTTCTATTGTGTATTAGGTCTATTTTTTACAGGGTCATTTTTATGGTTTTTAATCTTATTACCTACAGTACTCTTTGTAGTTATAGGAGGAAAAAAACATGTTTGAGCTCATGGTTTTTACACTCATTAATGCTTTTTGGTTTACTTTGATTGTTGGAACATCCACACTATTTATACTTAGAGTCTTATATACCACAAAAGAGACATATACAATAAAAGAAAAACTCATGATTTGGTTTATACCTTTATCCATAGGTTTTTATCATTTTGAAAAACAAAAAAACATCATAAGTAAAATCTATAGAATATGCGTTTTAATATTTTTTATCACCGCTATACTTGCATTTTTATATGTGTTTTATACAGAATTGGAGTTAATGATTATATGATTTACAACATTACAAAAAAACAAAATAATTCTGATATGTGTTTTGTTTGTGGCATCCATAATGATGCTGGACTTAACATTAAATATTATGAATTAGAAAATAAACACTTAATCGGTGTTTTTAAAGGTCATGATGTACACCAAAGCTATCCTCAAAGAATGCATGGTGGTATCACATCAGCACTCTTAGATGAAACGATTGGTAGAGCAGTACAAATACTAAATACCGATATATGGGGTGTAACAGTAGAACTTAACGTTAAGTTTTTAAAACCTGTACCACTCGATCAAGAGTTATATGTCGTCGGGCATATAACAAATTTAAGAAAAAGACTGTTTGAAGGTGCAGGCTACATTTGTGATATGAACAAAAACATTTTAGCGACTGCTACAGGAAAATATTTTATTAAACATGTCGATCAAATTGTTGATGACATAGATTTTGTAAGGGAGCAGTGGATTTACGTTGAAGATGACGAAGATTCAAGCGATAAATCTTTCGACCTACCACTATGAGTATATTAGAAGTAGAGAACATAACATTTAGCTATTCTGGAGAAGAGTTATATCAAAAAGCATCGATGCGTCTATTTGAAGGTGAACATGCGGTCTTAGTTGGACCCAATGGTACTGGAAAATCAACATTTCTAAAGCTGCTTGATAAACGCTTAAAGCCAGATAGCGGACATGTCGGTTGGATGCCAAATAAAAAGATTGGCTATCTTGATCAATACGCAAAAATAAATCCGAGTCTTTTAGTTAAAACGTATTTATATGACGTTTTTTTACCACTTTTTGAAAAAGAAAAAGAAATGGAAAGACTCTATCATTCGATTCAGACTGAGCCAGAAGATAAACATGAAAAAATCATGCACTGGGCAGCAGATTTGCAAGAACAACTCATTGATTCTGAATTTTATCAAATAAAATCTTTAGTCGGTAATATCATCCATGGACTAGGATTAACCATGGACATCTTAGAAGAACCGATTAAACATTTATCTGGAGGTATGCGCGCTAAGATCATTTTAGGCAAACTCTTACTTGAAGATGCTGATGTACTTTTACTAGATGAACCCACAAACTTTTTAGATGTTAGACATATCGAATGGTTAACAAAATTTCTAAATGCCTATCAAAAAGCTTTTATCGTTGTTTCTCACCATGAAGAGTTCTTAATGGATATCGCCCAGACGGTATTTGCCCTTGAAAACGGCCAAATTACGCGTTACAAGGGAGATTATTTATTTTACCTAACTGAACGCGAGCTAAGAATGAAACAGCAAGAAAAAGCGTTCTCGAGCCAACAGAAGTTCATTAAAAAAACAGAAGAGTTTATTAAGAAAAATATTGTACGTGCAACAACCACTAAAAGAGCGCAATCTAGACGTAAAATGCTACAAAAGATCGAACGTATTAAACCGCCACAAAAATCAAAAATATATCATTTCCATTTCCCGTTATCAAGAATGACTGGTAAAGATGTGTTTACTTCATTTGATTTAGAAATTGGATATAGCGAACCGATATTAGAACCCCTTTCGATTGCGATTTTAAAACAAGAAAAAGTTGCGATTACTGGTAAAAATGGTGTTGGTAAATCTACGTTTATCAAAACGATCTTGGATATCATTCCAACTTTAGGTGGAACCTATGAATGGATAGATACAGCACATATCGCTTATTTTGAACAAGAATCTAAATTTGAAGATGATATCACACCTTTTCAATATATTCATCATCGATATCAACATTTTACAAAAAAAGATATTATGAGTTTACTTGGAAATCACGGTATCGATTATGATATGGCAACTAGACCACTTAATACATTATCAGGTGGTGAACAAACAAAGGTTAGATTAGCACTATTAAGACATCAAAAAGGTAATGTTTTAATCTTAGATGAGCCGACAAACCATTTGGATGTTCAGGCTAAAGAAGCGTTAAAGGATGCACTCATCAATTATGAAGGCACTTTAATATTAGTTTCGCACGAAAAAGAATTTTATCAAGATATTTGTGATTATGAAATCACCTTATATGAACCAGAATAAAATGAGCAGTGTTTGCTCATTTTTCTTTACATTAGAAAGATGTGATGTTATAATCAATTTGTACCCCCCCAGTATAGGGGGTATAAAATAAAAAAAGGAGTGTTTTTAATCATGAAAACAGTAGAATATAATGTAACAGGGATGACTTGCGGTGGATGTGCAAGTAGTGTAAGACGCGTTGTCTCAAGAAATAAAGGTGTTGAAGATGTTGAAGTAGAAAATATGGAAAATAGAGTGGTAGTAACATATGATGAAAATCTAGTTACTGATGATTTAATTATCAGTCAAATCACTAAATTAGGTTTTCAAGCAGAAGTAAAAAAATGACAACTAAAAAATTCGACATCATTGGTATGACATGTGCATCTTGTGCACAATCTATAGACAATGTATTAAAAAGAAAAGAAGGCGTCATTGAAGCAAACATCAATCTAGCAACTGACACAGCTTTTATTACTTATGATGAAAAGATCATTACAATTGAAGATGTTATTGAAACGATTGAAAGTGCGGGTTATGATGCTACTTTAAAAAACGATAAAATGAAGACTTTAACGCTAAGAGTTGAAGGTATGACTTGTGCGACTTGTGCGGGTAATGTTGATCATGCAGTTAAAAAACTTCCAGGTGTTTTTGAAGTAAATGTCAATATCGCTAATGATAAGATGACTGTAACTTTTGATATGGAAGTTTTAAAGCTTAGCCAAATCAAAAAAGCTGTTCAAGATGTTGGCTATGATGTGATTTTGGAAGAAGAAATTGATGAGAATGTCGATCCAGATGTCATTAAAATGAGAAAAGCTAAGAAAAAGATGTTAATCTCTGCATCTGTTTCAGCAGTCATTATGTCACTGATGGTGATCCATATGTTCATCATTCCTATTCCTGGATATACGATTATAACTGCTATTTTAGGATTTCCTGTTGTTTTCATTCTTGGATCTCATGTTCATAAGGCAAGTTACAAATCCTTAAAAGCTGGTAGACCTAATATGGATGTTTTGGTATCTCTAGGTTCCGTTCCTCCATATTTAATTGGACTTTTAGGCCTATTTTTACCAATCACAACATTTATTGAAATGGCTACAACCATTATGACATTTCATTTAATCGGTAAATTTTTAGAATCAAGAGCTAAAGGTAAAGCTTCTCAAGCTATTAAAAAATTAATTGAATTAGGTGCTAAAACAGCACGTATTATCGTTGATGGTGAAGAAATTGAGGTCCTTACTCAAGAACTATCAGAAGGTGACATCATGGTGATTAAACCAGGTGAAAAAATTCCGACAGATGGTAAAATTGTTGAAGGTGAATCTTTAATTGATGAATCGCTTGCGACAGGTGAATCCATGCCAGTTAAAAGGAAAGTTGGAGATAACGTCATTGGCGCAACCATCAATAAGCATGGCTTATTAAAAGTTGAAGTCACAAAAACAGGTAATGATACGTTCTTGGCTCAAATTATTCAACTGGTTGAAGCATGTCAAGGATCAAAGGTACCGATTCAAGCATTTGCAGATCGTATTACTGGGTTTTTTGTACCTGCAATCATGGTCATCACGGTATTAACCTTTATATCCTTTAATGTGTTTCCAGATTTCCATTTAGGCATCTTAGCATCTGTTGAAGGTATCCTACCTTGGATATCAACAGATCAATCTACTTTAACACTTGCATTTGTAACTGCGACAGCAGTGTTAGTTATTGCATGTCCTTGTGCACTAGGTCTAGGTACACCAACCGCTTTAATGGTTGGCAGTGGATTAGGTGCAGAAAAAGGGATTTTAATTCGTAATGGGGAAGCAGTACAAACCTTAAAAGATATTAAAGTGATAGCCTTTGATAAAACAGGTACACTAACATATGGTAAACCAGTAGTAACTGATATCGTATCAGAAGATGACAAAGCATTATTATCGATTGCAGCATCTTTAGAAAAGGGTTCAGAACACGTGCTAGCTTCTGCAATCATTGAAAAAGCAAGAGATTTAAATAGTGTATTTAAAGGGATTAAAAACTTTGAAGCGATTGTTGGTCATGGTGTAAAAGCTGATATTGATGAACAAGCATATTATATTGGTAATTTAAAACTCATGAGACAAATTAATGTGGATTATCAAGATTTTGAAGCACAAATGGTTAAACTTGAAGAAGAAGCCAAAACCGTTATGTTAGTCGCATCAAGCACTAAAGTGTTAGGTATGATTGCAGTTGCAGATGCTTTAAAAGAAGGTGTTGCTGATGTCATTAAAGCTATTGAATCATTAGGCATTAAAACAGCGATGATCACAGGCGATAATAAACGTACAGCTAAAGCTATCGCTAAAAAAGCTAATATCTCTCATGTTATCTCAGAAGTCTTACCAGATGGTAAAGTAGATGAAATTAAAAAACTTCAAGAACAATTTGGATTAGTTGCAATGGTTGGTGATGGGATTAATGATGCACCAGCATTAAAACAATCAAACGTAGGGATTGCGATTGGTACAGGAACAGATGTTGCAATTGAAGCAGCTGATGTTACTTTAGTTAGAGGCGAATTAGAAGCTATTTTACAAGCTGTAGAACTTTCAAAAGCGATTTTTAGAAAGATTAAACAAAACTATTTTTGGGCATGGTTTTATAATGCCATCGCAATTCCATTTGCGATGTTTGGATTGCTCCATCCGATGATTGGTGCAGCAGCAATGTCATTAAGTAGTTTAAATGTTATTTATAACTCATTAAGATTAAAAAAAGTTAATCTTAATAAACATTTGGAGGTCATTCATGAAGCATGATCGAACAGAAGCATTAAATATATTAAAAACTGCAAAAGGACAAATTGATGCAGTCATTCGTATGGCTGAAGACAATAGATATTGTGTTGATGTCGCTAATCAAATAGTTGCAACCACAGCATTATTAAAAAAAGCGAATCTACTCATCCTTCAAGATCACATTCATACATGCGTAAAAGAGTCATTTCAAGACGGTTCTAGTGATGAAAAGGTTGAAGAAGTCATTCAACTTATTAACAAATACATTAAATAAAAAAATACGCTTCCTATTTATAATTATTATGCTACAATATGTATAAACACAAAAAAACAAATAGGAGATTACAACGTGAAAAAAACAGTATTATTAATCGTGATGTTTATCATGACTTTCGGCCTTGCATCTTGTGGTGCAACTGAAAAAGAGTTTTCTGGATCAGGTATGAATATCACACTTGATGAATCATTTATTGAAAAAGATGTGATCCAAGCACCACTTTACTTGGAATCACAAAAATACATTTTTATGGGTATTAGAGAAACAATCAGTTCTCTAGAAGCTTATGAAATTGATGATTTAGAAAGTTATATTGAAGCTGTACTAACAAACAATAATCATTCAGATGTATCTTATGATTCTGTAAAAGATGATGAAGAAAATGTTCTATACTATTATGCTTATTATTATGCAACAGTAGAAGACATGGATTTTGGATATATGATGGTAGTTATGGAAGGCGAAGATCATTTCTATACCATGAACTTTGGTTGTTTAGAAGATGATCTTGAAGACAGTAAAGAACAATTTTTTAAATGGGCAGAAACAATAACTGTATCATAATTATTTTTCAATTTAATAAGAAAAACAAAAAAAGTTTAGGATTTCCTAAACTTTTTTGTCATATATAGAATCATCAAATTGATCAATTTCTTTAATTAATTCATCATAGACTTCAGATTCTTTGATTTTTTTAATGATTTCACCTTTTCTAAATAAAATGGCTTCACCTTTACCACCAGCAACACCTAAATCAGCGTGTTTTGCTTCTCCAGGACCGTTTACTGCGCAACCCATGATTGCAACATTAATGGTTTTATTCACCTTTAAAAGGTATGCTTCGATGCGTTTAGCGATATCAATCATATCATATTGAATTCTACCACATGTTGGACAACTAATTAAATTAGGGACTTTATCTTTCAGTCCAAGATTCTTTAAGATTTCTTTTGCTGCTTGAATTTCTAAAATTGGATTATCAGTTAAAGAGACTCTAATGGTATTACCGATACCCTCATGTAGAAGTATACCGATACCCATCGCAGATTTAATACCACCACTAAAAGCTGTGCCAGCTTCTGTAACACCTAAGTGAAGTGGATAGTTAAAAGTTTTTGCTGCTAATTTATAAGTTTCGATCATAAGATTCATATCGGTTGCTTTTAAAGATAATGCGATATCATAAAAATTCATAGATTCTAAAATCTCAACATGATGTCTAGCTGTTTCTACCATAAGTTCTGGTGTTGGTTCAGCTCTACCAGGTAGAGAACCACTATTAACACCAATACGAATCGGTATGTTTCTTTCTTTACATGCTTTAACAACTTCTTCAACATGTTCACGCTTAGGAATATTTCCTGGATTCAATCTAATTTTGTCAACGCCGCTTTTAATTGATTCTAATGCTAAGCGGTAATCAAAATGAATGTCTGCAACTAAAGGAATAGAAATTTGTTTTTTAATTTCTTTAATCGCTTTTGCGTCTACCATATCTAATACCGCAACCCTAATAATCTCACATCCGGCTTTTTCAAGCATGTGAATTTGCTTAACGGTTGCTTCTACATCTTTTGTATATGTATTCGTCATAGACTGAATTAAAACTTTATTGTTGCCACCTAATTGTAAGTTACCGATTTTAAGTGGTCTAGTACTTTCTCTTTGTAACATAATTTATCACCTGTGTATATTATAGATTAAATGACTTAAAAATGGTAGTTTTTTACATAATCAAAGCCAGATAAAAGAAAATAAAAATAAAAAGCATAAAATCATTGAAATAAACATGTCGTTTTGATATAATATCTTCGTACGTATGGAGGGATTAACATGAGAGATTTAGTAAAATTGGTTTGTACTTCATGTGGCGATGAAAATTATCATACAGATAAAAATAAAAAAACTAAACCAGAACGTTTAGAATTTAAAAAATACTGCCCACGTGAAAGAAAATACACAATCCATAAAGAAAAGAAATAAGCTATTCTAAGAATAGTTTTTTTTCTATCATATGATCACATTTAAAGAAAATAAAACATTCGCGCATACATATTTGATATGCCGATTTGATAGTTGCTATCTAATCGATCCCTCACATGACTTAGAAGCAATCCATGAAGCCTTAAAAGGATATAAACTTCAAGGTATTTTACTGACGCATGCCCATATGGATCATGTAGATTTAATTCATTTATTTGATGTACCTATCTATATTCATCTTGATGATGCACACCTGCTTTTCGAAGATAAGTATAATGGGTATTATCCAAACAAGCATCCTTATCAAAGAAAAAACTTAGAGTTTAAATATATTGAAGATCAGATGAAAATTCCACTAGCTGATGGTTTTATTGAAGTGATTCATACCCCTGGACATACAAAAGGTAGTGTTTGTTTCTTATATGATCAAAAGCTTTTTACTGGAGACACACTTTTTAAAGAGAGTGTCGGTAGACACGATTTATATTCAGGATCTTTAGTAGAATTAAGAAAGTCAGTGTTTAGATTAATGAGTCTACCACCACAGACAAAGATTTATCCAGGACATGACGACCCATCAACCATTAGATATGAACTAAAACATAATTCATACTATATTAAATGGGCTAAACAAAACAAAAAATAGGCGAGATTTATAGGTTCGCCTTTTATTTTTTTAAAATGTAGCACATAAACCTTGACAGTGCCAACAAAATATAATACAATGATATTGGCACAAACTAAAAAAGAGTGCTAAAGAGGTGAATGAATGTTAACAAGTAGACAAAAATTGATATTAAAAGCGATTATTGAGCAATATGTTAAAGATGCACAACCTGTTGGTTCAAAATCACTCACTCATTTGCCATATTTGAATTTTTCTAGTGCAACATTAAGATATGATATGGCTCAACTAGAAGAATTAGGATATTTAGAAAAAACACATACTTCAAGTGGTCGAGTGCCTTCTGAGAAAGGATATCGTTATTACGTAAATCACTTAGTGACAAGAGATCAAGATGTTTTAGATTCTTTCCCATTAATTGATGAATTATTTTTAAAAAACAAAATGGCAAAAGAACAAACCATTGAAAAAGCGATCAATCTATTATCAGAATTAACAAATTATACAGCTTTAGCAGTAGGACCTAATGGTGAAAGTGCAAAAATTAGAAAAATTGATTTTATTCCATTAACTGATAATGAAGCTGTGATCTTAATTGTTACTGATCAAGGACATGTTCAACATCAATCAATATCAATTCCAGATGAAGCTGATCTTGAAGGAGTTAGAAAAGTTATTAAAACACTTGATGATTTATTAAAAGATCGAAACATCATAGAAGCAGGCGAAATTCTAAAAAATACGTTTGCGAAATCACAAATTGAAACATTTATGGATTATCAAGAACAAATTATTGATTCGTTTATCAATGCATTTTCAAAATTTGCTGAAGAAAATTTCTATTTATCTGGTGTCACAAATATTTTTGATCAACCAGAGTTTCAATCAAGAACGCATATCAAAAATTTTGTAGATATGCTAGATCGAAGAGAACTCATTAAATTTATTGGACAAGAAGAAGGGCTATCGATTAGGTTTGGCAGTGATTTAACACTCATACCTATGGAAAATTGCACCGTTATTTCAGTCCCGTACAGGATTAGCGATGATGAGCATGGTACCATCGCGGTTTTAGGACCAACGCGCATGCAATATAGTAAAGTCATACCTTTAGTCGAATACATCGCAAGTAATTTAGGTAAACTTTATAAAAAATAATAAAGGATGATAACAATGAAAGACGAAAAAAAAGAAAAAGATTTGCAGCCTGAAGAGGCTGTAGATGAAAAAAAAGAAACAGACGAGAAATCGAAAAAAGAGAAAAAAAATAAACACAAAGAACAGATTGAAAAATTAGAACAAGAAGTTGCGAGTTTAAAAGATAAACTGTTAAGAAATGCTGCAGAACTTGAAAACTTTAAAAAAAGAATTACATTAGAACGAATTAATGATCGCAAATTTGCTTCTAAGAATCTAATATTTGATATCTTAGAACCGCTTGATCAAATGGATAAAATCGTTAAGATGCCAACTGAAGATCCAGTCTTAAAAAATTTCTTATATGGATTTAAAATGGTTAATGATAAATTTTATCAAGTTCTATTTAATGATGGATTAAAAGAAATAGATGCATTAAATAAGCAATTCGATCCTAAATATCACCATGCAATTGAAAAAGAGCATCTAAATGATAAGCCAAATGGCATTAATTTAGAGGTGATACAAAAAGGATACATGTATAAAGATCAACTATTAAGACCTGCCATGGTCAAAGTAAATGAATGGAGTGATGAAAATGGCGAAGACAAATAAAATTATCGGTATAGACTTAGGTACAACAAACTCAGTTGTTTCAGTAATGGAAGGCGGAGAAGCAAAAGTAATTCCAAATGCTGAAGGTGGAAGAACAACACCATCAGTGGTCTCATTTAAAGGAGACGATATTAGTGTAGGTGAAGTTGCAAAAAGACAACAAATCACTAACCCTAATACAGTAAGTTCAATTAAAAGACACATGGGTGATGCAAATTATAAAGTAGATATTCAAGGTAAAAAATATACGCCTCAACAAATATCTGCGATGGTACTTCAAAACCTTAAGAAAACTGCAGAAGATTATTTAGGTGCTACAGTAACACAAGCAGTTATTACTGTTCCAGCATATTTTAATGATGCTGAAAGACAAGCAACTAAAGATGCTGGTAAAATTGCTGGCCTAGAAGTTAAACGTATTATCAATGAACCAACAGCTGCTGCGCTTGCTTATGGTATTGATAAGACAGATAAAGAACAAACTGTTTTAGTATTTGACTTAGGTGGTGGTACGTTTGACGTATCGATCTTAAGATTAGCAGATGGTACATTTGAAGTTATTTCAACAGCTGGTAACAATAAACTTGGTGGAGATGACTTTGACCAATTAGTGATAGACTATTTAGTTGCAGAATTTAAGAAAGAAAACGGTGTAGATTTATCAAAAGATAAGATGGCTGTTCAACGTTTAAAAGATGCTGCTGAAAAAGCTAAGAAAGAATTAAGTGGTGTTACTTCATCACAAATTAGCTTACCATTTATTACCATGGGTCAGTCTGGTCCATTGCATTTAGAAATGAATTTAACAAGATCTAAATTTAACGAATTAACTTCTGAGTTAGTTGACAAATGTCAACAACCAGTTAGACGTGCATTATCAGATGCTAAATTAACACCTAAAGATATTGATCAAGTCTTATTAGTTGGTGGTTCAACAAGAATTCCAGCTGTTCAAGATTTAGTTAAAAAAGAATTAGGTAAAGAGCCAAATAGAAGTGTTAACCCTGATGAAGTAGTCGCAATGGGTGCTGCGATTCAAGGTGGTGTATTAGCAGGTGATGTTAAAGACATATTATTATTAGATGTTACACCATTATCATTAGGTATTGAAACATTAGGTGGTGTATTTACAAAACTTATTGAAAGAAATACAACTATTCCTACATCTAAGTCACAAGTATTTTCGACAGCTGCTGACAATCAACCAGCTGTAGATATTCATGTGCTTCAAGGTGAAAGATCAATGGCTGCAGATAATAAGACTTTAGGTAGATTCCAATTAGGAGATATTCCTGCTGCACCTCGTGGCGTTCCACAAATTGAAGTTTCATTTGATATTGACGCAAACGGTATTGTATCAGTTAAAGCTAAAGACTTAGGTACAAACAAAGAACAAAGTATCACAGTTACAGGTACTGGTTCGCTTTCAGATGATGAAATCGATAAGATGGTTAAAGAAGCTGAAGAACAAGCAGAAGCAGATAAGCAAAAACGTGAAGCCGCTGATACAAGAAATGAAGCTTCAAACTTAATTTTCCAAACAAATAAAGCAATCGAAGACTTAAAAGACGAAGTTGATGAAGCAACCAAGACTAAACTCCAAGATCAAATTAAAGATTTAGAAGAAGCTTTAAAGGGTGAAGATATTGAATTAATCAAATCTAAAAAAGAAGCACTTGAAAAAGATGCTCAAGAGATTGCAGTTAAAGCATATCAAAAAACTCAACAAGCTAATCAACAAGATACGCAAACAGAAGAATCTAAAGACGAAGACGGTAAGACTACTGTCGACGCAGAATTTGAAGAAAAATAAGCAAAAGGGGCACTGCCCCTTTAGCACTATGGAGTTGATGCTTTATGGCAAATAAAAGAGATTATTATGACGTATTAGGATTAAAAAAAGGTGCAAGTGATGATGAGATAAAAAAAGCGTATCGAACACTTGCTAAAAAATATCATCCTGATATCTCAAAAGAAGAAAATGCAGAAACTAAATTTAAAGAAGTTCAAGAAGCGTATGATACACTAAATGATCCTCAAAAGAAGGCAGCTTATGATCAATATGGTCATCAAGGAAGTCCATTTGGCGGTGGTGGTCAAGGATTTGAAGGTTTTGGTGATTTTGGTGGCTTTGGTGATATCTTCTCACAATTTTTTGGTGGAGGATCACGTTCACAAAGACAACAAAACTATAATGGACCACAACGTGGGGATGATTTAGAAAAATCAATGACTATTGATTTTCTAGAAGCTGCTTTAGGCACTAAAAAAACAATCTCTGTTCAAGTTGAAGAAGAATGTCACGTGTGTCACGGTTTAGGTGCTGAATCATCTAAGGATGTAGAAGTATGTGATCGTTGTCATGGTGATGGATATATCAACGTTGATCAAAGAACGATGTTTGGTACAGTTAGAAGCCAACAAGTGTGTCCTAAATGTGGTGGACAAGGTAAAATCATTAAAAAACGTTGTAATACTTGTCATGGTACAGGTATTGAAAAAGTTACGAAGACTGTTGATGTTAACGTTCCAGCTGGTGTTGATACAAACATGAGCTTGAAAGTTGCTGGTTATGGTAATGGTGGGACTAAAGGTGGACCTAAAGGGGACTTATATTTAAACTTTAGAGTAAGACCACATAAGGTCTTTAAGCGTCATCACGATGATATTATATTGGAAGTGCCAATTACGATTACACAAGCGGTTTTAGGAGCGACGGTAGAAATTCCTACAATCTATGGGGATGTAAATTTAAAAATACCAGCAGGTATTGAACATGGTACAACCCTACGTATGAGAGAAAAAGGGATTGCGAATGTTAGAACGAAACGTAAAGGTGATCAACAAGTTATTGTACAAATCAAAGTTCCAAAGAATTTATCAAATCAAGAAAAGAAACTATATGAACAACTAGAAGGCCTAGAAGCTAAAGAAAAAGAATCTGCTTGGGATAAATTTAAAAATATGTTTAAAAATTAGTGCTTAGTGATAAGCACTTTTTTTACGCAAAAAAAAGAACCCTAAGGTTCTAATTATTTTTTGGTGGAAGCGGGAAGAATTTTGAAGTTCTTTTTTGATAGGCTTTAAAATCTTCACGATCCTTATATTTGTTTTCTAGTAAAGGAACACCAGATACATAAAGTAATAAATAGGTGATAAATAGTGGGCCAACAAGACCAATAAGTGCTAATGGATTAAGTGTTGCAAGCGCAATAATTCCGATACCAAACCACATTGCTGATTCCCCAAAATAATTTGGATGTCTTGTATAACTCCATAAGCCTTTGGTCATTAGTTTGCCTTTATTATTTGAATCTTGTTTGAATTTCTTTAATTGAGCATCTCCAACTACTTCAAAAAAGAATCCAATAATCCAAATCACTAAACCAATGATATAAGGTATAAACCCAAACCCTTCAACTTCACTAGAGATATAGTGCGTTAGTTGAATAGGTGCTGATATGATATATAAGAATGACATTTGTAACATAAAGACATAGAAAAATGCTTTAATAACGACATGAGGTTCCCATCTTTTTCTCATCGCAACATATCTATAGTCCTCAGGTTTATTCCAATTTCTAAGACCGATATAAAAGAATAATCTTAAGCCCCAAAGTGTGACTAAAGCTGTTATAGTAATTCCCAAAATTGTATAATTTTGAGTGTAGATCATTGATGTGATCGCTACAACCACAAAACCTAAGCCCCAAGCCATGTCTGCTAAACCATTGTTTTTCTTAACTTGAGCAAGAATAAAGAACAAAATGAAAAACACCAATAAAACTAAAATATTAACTAAAAACATCATTCTTTTTTAGCCCCTTTCACGTAGGCGATTGCTACAGTACCGATACCAGCACTGAGTGCAACAATACTAGATATATCCATGATATATTCAGGATCTTTACCAATTAATGCTTTATAAGTTTGTTTGTAAGCTTCTGCACGTTCAGGTGCATTCGCATGAACAATAGCATATGTATCAATCTCATGTGTATCAAGTATAGATTTAACATGATTATAAATCTTTTTATTACTTGCCTTAATACTAAAACCTTTATCAAAAATAATACCTTCACCATGCTCATCAATAGAGATAACTGGCTTTAAGTTTAAAATCTTACCAATGATACCTGTAGCTTTTTTAACACGGCCACCTTTGACCATATATTTTAAAGTTTGAACACTTACTAAAATTTTTGATACTTTCCTTAAATCATTGATATAATCTACGATTTCATCATATGCCATACCTTTTTCAATAGCTTGAGCAGCTTTTAGTACTAATAGACCTTCAGCTCCAGAGTTTTGTAAGGTATCGATCACTGTTATTTTTTGTTCACTAAATTTAGAAGTAGCTTCTAAAAATGTTTGATATGTACCACTCATCTTAGAAGAAACTGTTAAGACAATCACTTTGTCGTAATAAGTAGTTAAATGTGAAAAATAGTTTTGTAATGATTTTGTGTTTGGTTGAGATGAAGTAGGATAAACACCTGGATTATCCATGATTTTATAAAAATCAGAAGATTGAATTGTTAACTTATCATAATAAGTTGTATCATTAATCATTAATCCTAGAGGATATTGATGAATTTGATATTGATCAATTAATGCTTTTGGTAAATCTGCAATTGAATCTGTTACTAATGCAATATCATATTTTTTATGATTTACCATTTCAAATTGTCTGACCATATCATCAACTTTTTGTTCTAAAATATTACCATGAGTCGATAGATATTGGAAAACTTTTTCTGGTAAATCTGTATGAATATGGACTCTTAAACGTCTTTTATTGCCAGCAATAACTAAGGAATCTCCTAAAGTGTTTAAATGGCTCTTAATTTGATTTTGGTCTAAGTCACTAGCTGAAATAAGCGCTTCAGTACAATATCTAAATTGAGAATCTTCTAATTTGTCAATATGTAATTCTTCAGTAATTTCAGGAATGTCATGAAATTCAGTAGAAGCCTGCTCACCTTTAAGACTTCTTATAAAGCCTTCAATAAAATGAACAAAGCCTTTAGCACCAGCATCAACAACTTTGTTTTCCTTTAAAACCGCAAGCATTTCTGTAGTTTTTTTAAGTTCTACTTGTAACATTTCAAATGCTTTGCTAAATAGATCTAATAAAGAATGACTAGCGTCTTTTAAAGTGTTTAATGCATTAGCCCATGCTCTCATGACAGTAATCATCGTACCTTCAACAGGTTCATTAATTGACTTATATGCTTCATTATAAGCATTTGTAACGATCTCAATATACTCTTCAATCGTTATTTCATCTTTATGTATGGATTCATAAAATCCATTAATATATGATGCGAAAATGATGCCAGAATTACCTCTAGCTCCTTCTATAGCAGCATCTACGATAGATTGCATAGTTTCAATAGATGTTTCTTTTAAACTTGATTTTTCAATAATAGAATTCATTAGTGAAGCTAGGTTTGTACCTGTATCACCATCGGGTACTGGAAACACATTGATTTTATTTAAATTATTTTTTTCAGAAATAACATTTTTTGCGCCAATGATAAAAGAATTGTATAAAAATGTATTGTTAAGTGCTATAGTTTGCATAGTTAAATTCTCCTAAAAGATAAGATTGAATAATAGATATGATATGGTTGATGTAGAAAAACCTAAGAATGTACCCCAAGCTAGATCAATTAATGTAATTTGCAATGGCCAATCTTTTAGCGTTGCTAAATTTGTTAGATCATAGGTCGCATACGTTATAAATCCGAATAATGCACCATAGATCATCACATGGGTAAGACTTTGTTTATCGACACCAGGTATTAATACAAATAAGACTAAACCTGCAATAAACAATAGATAAAACACGATTGCTGCAATCCAGTTAACATTTGTTTTTAATAAGCCGCCAATGTATTGCTGATACAAGTTTTTGGCAATTAAACCTAACCAAATTAAATCAATAATAAAGAAAATTACAAATGAAATTATAAAAAGTTTTAGAAATAACATCACGGTACACCACCTTTTCCATTTGACTATATTATACCATGCGTATTTAAGAATTTTTATAATTTGCATTTAATTATATATAAACCATTCTACTTTTTTATAAAAGCTTTACATGGTATAATTTGATTAGAAAAATTTATCGGAGGACGACGATATGATTTTAGTTAGACATCATAACGAAGGAAATTTAAAACCTTATTTTTATTTTGCTTTAGAAGAATACATATTAAATGAAAAACTTAAAGAAGGTGAAACTTATTTCTTTACTTGGGAAATTCATGGTGTTGTTATAGGTAAGAATCAAGTGATTGAAAATGAAGTTAACTTAAATTTTTTAAAAGAAAACCAGATTGATGTGTATAGAAGACCTACAGGCGGTGGATGTGTCTACGCTGATCATAGAAACACGATGTTTTCTATTATTACCAAAAAACAAAATAGCAACTTCAGTTTTAAAACCTATTTATCAAAAATTATTGATTCAATGAAATTATTAAATATAAATATAGAATTTAGTGGTAGAAATGACTTGCTATTTGATGGTAAAAAGATTTCAGGAAATGCATTTTTACAAAATAAACATGGCATGTTAATGCATGGCACATTTTTATATGATTGTGATTTAGAAACAATGGTTAGAGCAATTACACCATCTGATGAAAAACTTGTAAGCAAGGGTGTTGATAGTGTTAGATCTAGAGTAACAAACTTAAAACCTTATTTAAGTGAGATGACACAAGAACAACTCATTAGACATTTTGAAAATACAATGACAAATCAAACTTATGAGCTAACAGATGAAGAAATTCATAAGATTAATGAAATGGCTAAGAAATATGAATCTACTGAATGGATATATAAAAAACAACCACCACACACAAAGACACTTAAAAAAAGAATTACAGGTGGACTCATTGAGGTCATGATTGATCTTCATGACGGTCTCATTAAGAATTTTAAAATTCTTGGAGATTTCTTTGATATAAAACCACTTAAGAAGTTTGAAACCTTATTTATTGGAAAAGAATATACGAAGAAAACTATCGATGAAATATTTGAACAAGATGAAATAACAGATTACATTTTAGATGTGAATAAAGACGAATTTAAACAATTATTATATGATGGAGTCATCATAGAAGAGTAATTGATGGTTTATATAGGTAAAAACGCATAAATGTTTGACTATACTTTTAAGTTTTTGTTAAAATAGAATAAAGGTGAAAGGTGGTATTCATATGAAAAAAAATAAAGAATTACGCCAAGATGAGACTTTAGAACAAAATAACGAGGTTGAAGAACAAATTGTTGATGAAAACATAGATTCAAAAGACGAAGTTAAAAAACCTAAGAAAAAACAGAAAAAAGAGAAAAAACCAAAAAAAGAAAAAGCACCTAAAAAAATAAAGAATAGATCCAAGTGGACAAAAAAATATTTCAATAAATTTTCAGGTAGAGCAAAAGTTGATTTTATGAAGTTCATAAAAGCTGATTATGATGCTGCAGTGATGCGTGCTGAAAGATTATCAAGCATCAATAGAAATGCATATGATAAACCAATTATCATTACAATTCCTGATGCATTTTATCAACATGAAAAAGTACACTATCGTCTAGATAAAAATACAAATGGTAAAGTTACGCAAATTTATGATCAAGCTTTAGTTACAATTTTATTCTTTGGAGAAGAAACATTATTCTATTATCAAGCAAATATTGATCATAGAAACGGTCATATCGCTTTTGATGTTGCTGGAGAATTTAATTATTTTGACGTTGTTCACATGGAAACGCAAATAAAATATGATAAACCTGAGAAACCAAAATATATTATGTTAGATATTGAAGTCGGTTTAAGTGATGGAACAATCATACCATTCCACTTAAGAAATCATCGTATGCACGATGATTATGATCTACCAGAAATACTAACTCAAACAGAACAACAAATCTTAGATTTACTCAAATCAAAAGTTAGAAAAGAGAAATCATTATAAATCGCTTCAGTTAAGAGATAAAATATCTTATTTCATTGACATTTTAGCATTTATTTTGTATAATACTTTCGTTGAGGTGATATTATGAGCATATTTCTACATGAATTAAAAGAAAAGACCTCACTTGATTTGACTTATGATTATCAAAAAGAGATAAAAGATATTTCAGATATACTTTCAATCAAACCAGCAACCATACACATTGACATATCTCATCATGATAAAACATTGATACTAGATATGACACTTCATGTTGATATGGAACTTGCTTGTTCTAAAACTATGAAACCTGTACCCTATCATATGGATATTAAAGAAGAAATAGTTTTAGGTGATGATGAAGATGCTGATTTTGTTTTATCAGATGATTTTGAATTATCAGATATCATTTTCGGATATATTATAAGTGAAAAACCGTATACCATCTATCATCCAGATGCAAAAGAGATCCTTTTTGAAAAGGAAAAGAGTCCACATCCTGCATTTGCTGATCTAGATAAGCTCTTGAAAAAATAGGAGGTGAACAGATGGCTGTTCCATTTAGAAGAACGGGTAAAACTGCGAAGAGAAAACGTCGTACGCATTATAAATTGACTGCTCCTGCGTTAGTTGTGTGCCCACAAACTGGTGAATTCACATTACCACACCGTGTAACACCAAACAGTGGTTATTACAAAGGTCAACAAGTATTAACCAAAAAAGAATCCAAAGAGGATTAAGGAAGGGTGCCTAAGGCACCTTTTTCTTTAGTAAAAATTGACAAAATATATAAATTCATATATAGTTGAATTATATATAAAATCTATGAAAAGAAGTGACTTTATGAAACATGTAACCGTCTTATTAGATGAAGCAATCACATATTTAAATATTAAAAAAAACGGATGTTACGTTGATGGTACTTTAGGAGGAGCAGGTCACTCTAAAAAGATATTAGAACATTTAGAAAATGGCTTTCTTTATGCGTTTGATCAAGATGATTATGCAATAAATTATGCTAAAGAAGTTTTAAAAGATTTTGATAATTATAAAATTATTAAAAGTAATTTTAGACATTTAAAGAAAAAATTAAATGAAGAAGGTATTAATCATATAGATGGGTTACTCCTTGATTTAGGAATGTCTAGTTTTCAAATAGATGATCCGACAAGAGGATTTACATATCTTAAAGACGCAAAACTTGATATGCGTATGGATCAATCACAAACATTAACTGCAGAAGAGATTGTTAATACATATGATAAAGATGAACTTGCTAAATTATTTTTCATTTATGGGGAAGAAAAAAACGCATATAAAATCGCTAATAGAATCATTGATAATCGTCCACTAAAGACGACGATGGATCTAGTTAAAATAACAGATCAAGTTAATTATAAAGAAAAAGGACATAGTGCGAAAAAAGTATTTCAGGCACTACGCATTGCAGTTAATCACGAACTAGGTGTTTTAGAAGAAGTCTTATCGCAAGCAGTAGACATGTTAAACCCAGGGGGTAGGCTTGTTATTATAACTTTTCATTCACTTGAAGATCGCATTGTTAAACATTATTTTAAAACTGAATCTACATCATCCTTACCAAAAAATCTACCAATCATGATTGATGAAAACATTAAGTTAAAGCTAATCACAAAAAAACCGATATATCCATCAGATGAGGAAACACAAATAAATTCAAGATCAAAGTCGGCTAAAATGAGAGTTGCAGAAAGGATATAGATGATGAAAATAGCACTTATTGCCCATGATAAGAAAAAAGCAGACATGGTTGCGTTTGTTAAAGAACATTTAAGTATCTTTAAAGTACATGAGTTATATGCAACAGGAACCACTGGTTCTATGCTTATCAAATATACTGGCTTAAGCATTCACTTAAAAAAATCTGGTCCCCTAGGTGGAGACCAAGAAATTGGTTCAATGGTTGCTAATCAACTCATTGATATGATTATATTTTTTAGAGATCCATTAACAGCTCAACCACATGAGCCAGATGTATCTGCATTACTTAGATTAAGCGATCACTATGAAATACCACTTGCAACAAATCGTTCTACAGCTGAACTGTTTCTTAATGCATTAGAAAAATAAAAAGGCACCCATGTGCCTTTTCATTATTTACGCTTCTTATTTGCAGATATAATAATTCGTATATATTCTAAATCAAGATCTTTAAATGATTCGTGTTTCATGATATAGTCAAAGATCTCTGGACTATTGACTTCAGTAATCTCATTTGTTTCTTTATTCATCACATGAATGTGGCTATCAGCACTGTGCATTGGATTATCCATTGCTAAATCATAATATTTTACGTTGTTAATATAAATTTCTACAACCATTTTATGTTCCATTAGAAATTCTAGGTTGTTATATATTGTTGAGACATTGTAAAAACCACGATTTGCTAATGCCTTTTGAATTTCTTTGAAGGTTAAGTGTTTATCTTCAAGAATATCAATCATAGCTTTTCTAGATTTTGTCAATCTTAATCTTTCAGATCTAATTTTATTGAAATATCTTTCTTTTAAATCCATATATATCGCTCTCCTTTGATCGCGTTTTTTAAATATTTATATCTTTATTATATCAATTCTATTTTTCATTTCAAAATGAAACGCTTTTTATAAAATATATTAAAAATATCATAGCTATAAGATGTTAATTTTCTTACCCATAAATCAACTAAAACCTATACTTATGATATAATATATATGGTGATTATATGAATATTGTTTATGGTGGATCATTTAATCCGCCAACAATTGCACATCAACAAATTATTAAAAAATTATTAGATACATTTAAAGATGCTAAACTAATCATATTGCCAGTTGGAAATGATTATGCAAAGCCTAGTCTAATTGATTATTCATATCGAAAAGATATGATTTTATTACTTACAAAAGTATATCAACAAAGGATAATCATTTCTGATCTAGAACAAAAACAAGGCTTTAAAGGAACTATTGAAGCTCTTAATTTACTATCTAAAACATATGATGATTTATATTTTGTTTTAGGTTCTGATAATTTAGCTGAACTAGATACTTGGATTGAATACAAAAAACTATTAAAAAACTATCCAATCATTGTCATGAACAGAAATCATTACATGACAATTAATGAAGCTGAGCATATGTTTAAAGATCTTAAACATCGATTTATATTTATAGATTTTAATATGGATGTCTCATCCACAGAAATAAGAAGTGATATTCATAAATATATGAAGCTTATACCTAAAGAAGTTTATGAATATATATTAAAACATAGATTATACGAGGGATAAATATGTATAAACATGGATTTATCAAAGTTGCTGCTGTAACACCTAAAATTTCAGTTGGCGATATAGAATTTAATAAAACAGAAATACTTGATGTTTTAAATCAATCAAAAGCTGCAATCACTGTCTTTCCAGAATTAACAATTACTGGATATAGTGCAAGTGATTTATTTTATCAAGAATCATTTATTGATGAAGCTAGAATAGCGCTTAAGTTCATCATGACAAAAACAACTTATCAAGGAACCTACATCATAGGTATACCACTAGATATTTATGGTGTTTTGTATAATTGTGCAATTGTTATTCAAAAAGGCGTTATTTTAGGCGTTATTCCTAAACATTATTTACCAAATTATCATGAATTTTATGAAAAAAGATGGTTCCATTCAGGAAAAGATACGACATTAAAATCTATTGATTTATTTGGAGAAAAAGTACCATTTGGATACTTAATATTTGAAGACCAAGACAAAAACATCCGCTTTGGAGTAGAAATCTGTCAAGATGTATGGGCGACATACGCACCAAGTGATGATATGAGCCTTGCTGGTGCTAATATGATATTTAATTTATCAGCATCTAGTGAATATGTAGGCAAACAAACCTTAAGAAGAAATGTAGTGCTTGATCATTCAAGAAAACAAATGGCTGCATATATTTATACTACAACTGGGCATTATGAATCAAGTAGTGAGACTGTTTTTTCAAGTCATAAAGTAATAGCAGCATTAGGTGAACTCATCGTTGAAAGTCAAGCTTTTACAGATGAAGAAACACATTTATATGCTGATATAGATGTCATGGGCATCAATTATCAAAAACGACAAGATAGTACATATAGAGATATGCATCTTCAATTAAAAGATCCTTATCAATATATAAAAATAGAAATTAATGAAACAGATAAATATCAGTTTGAAAAGCCACTTGATCAAACACCTTTCATATCAAAACAACATCAACTAGAAGATGTGAAAGTCGCAAACCATTTACAAATATTTGCACTGATCAAACGTTTAGAATCACTACCTAAAAGTGCAAACAAAATAGTTTTGGGTATATCAGGCGGCCTTGATTCTGCACTTGCACTACTTGTAAGTCATCAAGCGATGCTTTATTTGAAACGTGATCCTAAAGATATTATTGCTGTGACAATGCCAGCAAAAGTAACTTCTAGTAAGTCAAAAAGTGCTGCACTAGACTTAATGGAAAGTTTAGGTGTAACGACTTTAGAAATTCCAATTAGTGATGCAGTTGACCTACATCTAAAATCTATTGACCATAAAGATCTTGATGTAACTTATGAGAATACACAAGCAAGAATGCGTACTTTAATTTTAATGAATTTAGCAAATAAGTATGGCGGCTTTGTATTAGGCACTGGAGATTTATCAGAAATTGCATTGGGGTGGATGACATATAATGGCGATCAAATGAGCATGTATGCAATCAATTCAGGTCTTCCAAAAACATGGGTTAAGCTCTTAATCGATTATCATGCAAAACATGCATATAAAAAAATATCAGATACACTTAATCACATTTTAGAAGCTCCAATAACACCAGAACTTATTTCAAATCAAGATACCGAATTATCGATTGGAAGATATGACATTAATGATTTTATTTTATATCATCATCTTCAAATGGGTGCTGATGAGATTAAGACAAAATGGCTAGTTGAAAATGCTTTTGATTTAGATGATAAAGAGTCGAGTATTTATGTAAATCGCTTTTTCAAGCGTTTTTACACACAACAATTTAAAAGACAGACACTCCCTGAAGGACCAAAAATATTGGGCATTAGTCTTTCACCACGTGGAGAATATAGAATGCCAAGTGATGTAAAAAAGAAAGTGATATGATGAAGAAAAATAAGAAAGTAATTATAGGTTTATCAGGAGGCGTTGACAGCAGTGTTGCTGCATATCTTCTTATAAAAGACGGCTACGACGTAGAAGCCGTTTTTATGCGTAATTGGGACAGTGCAACGAATCTTGATTTTAAAGGTAACCCAACAAGATTTGATGATGTTTGTGAACAAGAAAAAGATTATCAAGATGCCGTGTTAGTTGCTAATAAGTTAGGTATTAAATTACATAAAGTTGATTTTGTAGATGATTATTGGGATCGTGTATTTACTTATTTTTTAGATGAATACAAAAAAAATAGAACACCTAATCCTGATGTTTTATGTAACAATGAAATTAAGTTTAAAGCTTTTGTTGATTATGTTAAGAAATTTGATGCAGATTATATCGCGATGGGACATTATGCTCAAGTAGATATATCAGGTGATTATCCAAGACTCTTAAGAGCCTTTGATCAAAATAAAGATCAAACATACTTTTTATCACAATTAAGAGAAGATCAATTAAAAAATGTTTTATTCCCTATTGGACACTTAGATAAAAGTGAAGTTAGAAAAATTGCACTTGAACAAGACCTAGCTACTGCGAAGAAAAAAGATTCTACAGGTATTTGTTTTATTGGTGAAAGACATTTTAATGAATTTCTCAGTAATTATCTACCAGCTCAACCTGGAGATATGAGAAGATTAGATCAAACATATATAAAAAAACATATGGGGTTAATGAACTATACCATTGGACAACGTAAAGGATTAGGCATTGGAGGCACTAAAGAAGATACAGGTGCTTGGTATGTTGTTGGTAAAGATTTAACAACGAATACTTTATATGTCGAACCGGATTTTGATCATCCACATTTATACTCTGATGAAGCTATCATCACAGATGTTGTTTGGCGAGGTTCAAAAATTGAAGGAAAGTTAACTGCAAAATTCAGATATCGTCAAAAAGACCATGGAGTCTCTATCACATGGATAGATGATCAGACAGTAAAAGTATCATATCCACAAAAAATAAGAGCAGTGACACCTGGACAGGTTTGTGCATTTTATCAAAATGAGGTTTGTGTTGGGTCAGGTTTTATATCTGAAGTATTTATGGATAAAAAGAAAAGACTATATAGTTAAAAAGGAACTAAGTTCCTTTTTTTAATAGTGTAAACATGGTATAATTTGGGTTATAGAAGTCGCAGTGGAGGCTTTATGAGCAAAGTCATTGGAAAAATAAAAAACTACGTATTTCATAATGAAGATAATAGTTATTCTATCGCTAGATTACTCACAGAAGATGAAGATATTGTAACCATTGTTGGATATTTTCCGAAAATCAGTGAAGATGTTATCTATGAATTTGAAGGTGGATGGACAAAACATCCACAATACGGAGAGCAACTAAAAGTGGAATCATTTAAAAAAGCTGAGAAACAGTCAAAATCAGGTTTGATTAGCTATTTATCAAGCTCTTTTTTTACTGGCATTGGACCAAAAACAGCTGAAAAAATTGTAGAGTTACTCGGAGAACAAGCAATCACTAAAATCATAGAAGATCCAAGTGTATTAAAAAAAGTAAAACTTAGTAGTGTTAGAATCGCTAAATTTCACCAACAGCTTCAAGAAAATCAAACGAATGAACATATCTTAGTTACACTTTATGGATATGATTTATCAGCTAGATTAGCAATGAAACTACTAAATAAATATCATATGTTAACGATTGAAAAACTTGAAGAAAACCCTTATCGTTTAATTGATGACATTGACGGTATAGGATTTATTAAAGCTGACGAGATTGCGCAAAAATTAGGGATTGCTAAATCCGATTTAAGACGCATAAAAGCAGCAATTTCATATGCACTTGAACATATAGCGTATCAAAATGGTGATTTATACCTAACTTTTGATCAGCTCAAAAAACAAACTGATTCTATATTAGGTTTAGAATTTGATATCGAAGAAGCAATAAAAGCTTTATTAGAAGAAAAAAGAATTGTCATTGAAGATGAGAGATATTATTTAGCGCTGTCATATTATACTGAAATAAAGTTAGCAGAAAAAATAACAGAGTTAAATATAACACAAGACCAATTTATAGACCAAACATATATAAAGACACTAATAGATGCAGTAGAGATAAAAAAGAATATTACATACACTAAAGTGCAAAAAGAAGCAATCCTAAATGCTTTAACACACAAAGTATCTATTATTACAGGTGGACCTGGAACGGGTAAAACAACTATCATAGATGGTTTATTAGAAGTTTACAGGATTTATCATAAACTTGATTTTAAAGATCCATCAATCTATGAAAAAATAGCCTGTCTAGCACCTACAGGTAGAGCTGCTAAGCGTATGAAAGAACTATTAAACATTCAAACTTCAACGATTCATAGACATCTAGGATATAATTATGAAGGCATATTTGCATATGATGAGACTCATCTGTTACCTCAAGATTTAATCATTATTGATGAATCGTCGATGATTGATTTGTTTTTAGCTAGCAGATTATTTGAAGCTATTAAAAATGATGCACAAGTTATTATAGTTGGAGATGTTGATCAATTGCCATCAGTTGGTCCAGGACAAATATTATCTGACTTAATCGAATCTAAAAAAATTGAAGTTGTTAAATTAGATGAAATACATCGTCAAGCAAAAGATTCTAACATTATTTCATTAGCTAGAGCTGTTAACATACAACAATTAACCTATGATGATCTTGAATCTGGAAATGATGTTTATTTATATCATGCCCAACAACAAAAAATTCAAGCAACCATTGTTAAACAAATCCAAGGTGCACTTCAAAAGGGGTATTCAATTGTTGATGATATACAAGTCTTAGCACCTATGTATAAAGGTGAATTAGGTATTGATCGATTCAATGAAATATTACAAGATCATTTTAATAAAGATAAAAAACATAAACTCATCTATAAAGATAAAGTCTTTTATGAAGGTGACAAAGTCATTCAACTTGTCAATGATCCAAAAAGACTGATTATGAATGGTGATATTGGTGTTATAAAATCAATTACGACTAATGAAGAAAAAGAAACATTTGTGATTGTTACCTTTGATGATAATGATGTATTATATGAAAAACAAGACTTAGATGAAATTAATCTAGCTTACGCCATATCAATTCATAAATCACAAGGTAGTGAGTATAAAATCGTTATGATTCCTATGGTTAAAAGCTATATGCATATGCTAAAAAAAGAACTCATTTATACAGCGATTACCAGAGCTAAACAATATTTAATTATCTTAGGTGATATGAAGTTGTTAATTTATGCAGCCAATCATTTATCGAATAAAAGACAAACAACACTCGCTTTAAGATTAAACGAAGATGTTGAAATCTTAAAGCATGAAGATGATGATTTATCGCCATATGATTTTATGTAGTAAAACTCTTGAAAATCCTTTTACAAAGTGCTAATATATAGAGGTTAACATTAAATATTGGAGCTTCTTATGCATATATTAGAATTATTAAATATAGAGATGAATAAACCTATAGCTTATGAGTCATTTGGACAAAGCTGGTTTCATTATCTATCATTATTATTAACCATTTTACTCTCTTTATGGAGTATTAAATACTTAAAACATAAATCGATTAAACAAGTAAAAGCATACATGCTTGTTTTTTCACTTATACTCATCACTTTTGAGATCTACAAACAAATTATATTTACTTACCAAAACTCTTGGGACTATATGTGGTATATATTTCCGTTTCAATTTTGTTCGATTCCTATGTATGTAGGTTTAGTTGCAGGACTTACAAAATCTCAAAAAATATTTAATGCAAGTCTTGCATTTTTAGCAACTTATGGTTTATTTGCTGGAATTGCAGTTATGTTATATCCTAGTGATGTTTTTGTAACAACTATGGGTATTAACATACAAACCATGGTTCATCATGGTGGTATGGTTGTTGTGGGGATTGCTTTAATCTACAGTGGGCAAGTAAAATTAAACTTAAAATCCTTTTTCAAAGCTGCAAGTGTATTTTCAATTGTTGTAACAATTGCAGTTTTACTTAACACCATCCATAATACGTGGATTAACGAACCTACATTTAATATGTTTTTCATCAATCCAAAATATGGCAATCATTTGCCTATATTATCAAGTATAGAACCTTTAGTAAATGGATTTATATTTGTTATTATCTATTATATAGGATTTAGTATGGTAGCATTAATCGTTTATTTTATGAATCTTTTTATGATTAATAAAGTAGACAGAGACTTAAAACGTCTAAAGAAACTTACGCCTAAAAAAGCGATATAAAAAGGCTATCAATCGATAGCCTTTATCATTATCTTAATGTAGAACCACTCTTTATTTTTTTATCTTTAAAATCATAGGTCTTAAAGACACGGCAATTTCTACCGATTTCTACATTTTCAGGAATCATCGTTCTCTTTTCGATGACTGTAATACCAGATTCTAGTAAATCTGGTTTTTCTATATTAGGTGTTAAGTCATCGCCATAACCAATATAACTGTTTCTACCTATAACAGCTTTTTTATCAATAATGGTTTTTTGAATAGTTACATTTTCACCGATAATTACATTATTTAAAATGATACTGTCTTTAACTATGCTACCTTTACCTACTCTAACACCTGGACTAAGTACTGAGTTGATCACACTGCCTTCAATCACACAACCATTAGAAACTAATGATGTTTGAATAGAAGCATTAGATCCTATTTTTACTGGTGGAAGATCTTCACTCTTTGTATATACTTTCCATGTAGGATCATATAAATCAAGATCTGTAAAGTCTTTTGTCATCTGTAAGTTTGTTTCCCAATATGAGTCGTATGTACCTACATCCATCCAGTAATCTTTAAATTGGTATGCATAAACTTCTTTTTTAGTAGATTCAATTAAATAAGGAATAATATGTTTACCAAAATCTAGATCATCACGCTTAATGTTTAGCAATACTTTTTCTAGTAACTCGTAATTAAATAGATATATACCCATAGATGCTAAATTAGATTTTGATGTTTTTGGTTTTTCTTCAAAATCAATAATTTCATCATCACTATTAATAGACATTATACCAAAACGATGAACTTCTTTAGGATCAACAGGTTGGGTTGCGATGGTTAAACTCGCATTTTTTTCTTTATGTTTTTGAATCATCTTGCGATAATCCATTTTATAGATATGATCGCCTGAAAGAATAAGTACATATTTTGGTGATTTTCTTTGGATGAACTCAAGATTTTTTAACACAGCATCCGCAGTTCCTAAATACCAATAATTATGCGGTTGAAGCAAAGTTACACCTGAATCTCTTCTGTCTAGATCCCAAGCTTTACCACTACCGATATGTTCGTTTAGTGATAAAGGTAGATATTGTGTGAGTATACCAATATCATATAAGTTTGATTGTGTACAGTTTGATAAAGCGAAATCAATAATTCTGAACTTTCCTGCAAATGGCATCGCAGGTTTTGATCTTCTTTGAGATAAGATATCAAGTCTACTACCTTTACCTCCAGCTAAAATTAACGTTAAAGTTTCCATAATTACACCCCTAGTATGATTTGGTATAGATTTTCATATGCTAAAGCCATTGTATTTAAACTATAATCTTTATCCATGGCTTGTTTCATTAGTTTTTTAAATATTGGTAAGTTGTCTTTATAAAGTTGAATACCTTCAAATAGTTTTTCTTTGAAATCAAATGCATCAAAGTTTCTAAATGTAAATCCTGTGCCTGTGTCTTCATATTTATTAAAAGGTTCAACTGTATCTTTTAATCCACCAGTTTCTCTAACGATTGGAAGTGTTCCATAACGCATTGCAATCATTTGTCCTAAACCGCAAGGTTCAAAACGACTTGGCATCAAAAATAAATCACTTGATGCATAGAGTTTATGTGCAATTTCTTCATTAAAACCAATGTAGTTAGAAACGCGTTTTGGATATTTTAATGATAAATATCTAAAAAATTCTTCATAAGAGTCATTACCAGATCCCATAAGAATGAATCTAGCATTTGAGTATTCAACGACTTCTTCTAAAATGTTAGTCATTAAATTGATGCCTTTTTGGGTTGCAAGTCGTCCCACATAAGTGACAAGTGGCTCATTTAGATCGACATCTAAGTTAAAATGTGAAAGTATATGAGCTTTGTTTTTTTGTTTCTGATTAAAATAGTTTCTTTTATCAAAATTAAATTCAATTAAATGATCAGTTTTAGGATTAAATACTTCATCATCAATACCGTTAAGGATACCAATGAAATCATCTTTGCGATGATGTAGTGCACCATCTAATGTAAATCCATACTCTTGTGATAAGACTTCATCACGATAAGTAGGAGAAACGGTATTAATCTTACTTGCTCTTTCGATGCCTGCCTTTAAGAAATTGACACGATCAAAATGAATATAAGTATAATTGAAATCGGTATTAAAAAATCTTGCGACATAAGGATCAAAAGAACCTTGATATTCTAAGTTGTGAATTGTAAGTAAAGTATGAATCGAATAATATTGATCATTTCTTTGACGATAATGCTCATCTAAAAGATATGGAACCATACCTGTTTGCCAGTCATTTAGGTGCAAAATTTGTGGATAGAAGTCTAGTACTTCTAAAGACTCTAAAATTGCATAACTAAAACAAGAAAATCTTTCTGCGTCATCGTTATATCCATAGAGATGATCGCGTTCAAAATAATGCATATTTTGAACAAAAATAAAACTCATGTCTTGATAGATTAGTTCATAGTAATGAACAATGGTTTCAATACCTCCCATCACTATGTTTTTTGTGCCTTTGTATGTCATGTCTTTATGGTGTTTACTAATGCTCTTATAATAGGGCGTGATAACTTTTACTTCATGACCTAAATCTTTGAGTGACTTTGGCAGAAATAACGCCATATCAGCTAATCCACCTGTTTTACTAAAAGGAAAAACCTCTGAACTGGAAAACAAGATTTTCAAGGCAACCACTCCAATCTTTCATCTTAACTATATTATACATGATGGAAGCGTTTTTATCAATCAAACTTATGTGTAAAAAACAAGTAAGATAGACAAGAATTAAGATATCATGTTATACTTTTAATTGGGTGAAACTTATGAAAAATGAAAAATCATGTGGAACGATTATTTATAGATATAAAGAAAATAAAAGACAGTTTTTATTAATCCATCAACGACGTGGAGATTTTATTGGATTTCCAAAAGGGCATATGGAAGTTGGAGAATCTGAGTATGATACAGCAATAAGAGAAACAAAAGAAGAAACAAATCTTGATGTGTTTGTTTTTGAAGATGTGAAAACTACCATTCGATATATTATCCATGATGATATCAATAAAGAAGTTGTTTTCTTTTTAGCTACTGCATTATCTGATCATCCAATCATTCAGGAACAAGAAGTCATAGATATGATGTGGATTGATGAAAATGAAGTTTTTGAAAAACTTACGCATCAAACATCAAAAGATGCTTTTAGCTCAATTATAAAACAGTTTTCTAAGTCAATTGAATACCAAATGGACATCCACCTTATTAATTACTTATATACACACATACTACCTATATATAAATCTTTAGATCAAGCACATCAAAATGATCATATTCATCAAGTGTTAAAGACATCATTAGAAATTGCACAAAACATTGATGATATTGACCTTAGATATGTGTATGTTATTGCATTTTATCATGATATAGGCAATTTATTTGGAAGAGATGATCATCATATCACTGGAGCAAAATATTTATCTGATGATCAACTTTTAACAAACTATTTTGATGAAGATGAGATTAAGATCATGAAAGAAGCTGTTGAAGATCATAGAGCATCAAATGACGAACCACCAAGATCAATATACGGTAAGATTATTGCTGAAGCTGATCGCGAAATCATTCCAGAAAAGATTATTAAAAGAACAGTTCAATTTGGAATTAGTCATTATCCAGACCTTTTAATTGATGAACATATAAGAAGAGTTTTAGAACATCTTCATGAAAAATATGGTGAAAAAGGATATTTAAAATTATGGTTAGATTCTAAAAAAAATGTTGAAGGATTAAAGAATTTAAGAAGTTTACTAAAAGATGAACAAAAAGTTATCAAAATCATTAGAAAATACTACAAAGAATATAAGAAAATTTAAAAAAAATATTAACGTGTAAGCGCTTTTGTGTTATCATGATATTGTATAAACATTCAAATTCAATTAAGGGAGAAAATCATGATTATTGGAACTGTTAAAGAAATTAAAAATTTAGAGTTTCGTGTAGGGTTGACACCAGGAGCTGTCAAAGAATATGTATCACATGGACATCAAGTTTATGTTGAAAAAGATGCAGGTTTAAACTCAGGTTTTAAAGATGCAGATTATATAAATGCAGGAGCAAGTATTTTAAAAAACTGCTGAAGAAGTATGGAAAAAATCAGAGATGATTGTGAAAGTTAAAGAACCGCTTGAACCAGAATTTAAATTTTTAAGAGAAGGATTAATTTTATATACTTACCTACATTTAGCAGCAAACGAAGATTTAACTTATGCGTTGATGAAAAGTAAGACTCAATCGATTGCATATGAAACCATTACTGAAGAAGATGGAGCACTACCTTGTCTTAAACCGATGAGTGAAGTTGCTGGTCGTCTAAGTGCAATCGAAGGCGCTAAACACTTAGAAAAACCATTTGGTGGCAGTGGCATCCTAATCTCAGGTGTACCTGGAGTTCAAAAAGCATTAGTCACTATCGTTGGTGCAGGTGTAGTTGGTGAAAATGCACTTAAAATGCTAGTGGGCATGGGTGCGGATGTTACGGTATTAGATATAAATTTAAGAAAATTAACTTACCTAGATGATATATATGGTAATAAAATCCAAACATTATACAGTTCACAAGCAAACTTAGAATTAGCGATTAAACGTGCTGATTTAGTAATTGGGGCGGTATTACTTCCTGGAGCTAAAGCACCTAAACTTATTAAACGTGCATATTATAAGGATATGAAACCTGGAAGTGTCATAGTCGATGTTGCTATTGACCAAGGTGGATCAACAGAAGTTAGTAAAGCAACTTATCATGACAACCCAACATATGTTGTTGATGGTATCATTCACTATACGGTTGCAAACATGCCAGGAGCTGTACCAATGACTTCAACAAATGCTTTAAATAACGCGACATTGCCATATGGGTTAATGATTGCAGATCTAGGTCTAGATATGGCACTTAATCGTTCTAGAGCTTTAAAATTAGGCGTAAACACTTATAATGGAGAGATAACTTGTCCAGGTGTTGCTGAAGCATTTGACTTACCATATTTAAAATTGTAAAATGTCATAGGGGGAATTAAAAATCCCCCTTTTTTAATTTTATTATAATACTTGGAATTTCAAAATAAATAACGTATAATATGAGCAAGGAGAAATATATGAGCATAAAAATAGAAATTGCAAGGTTTGTATTGAAAATCATATTTCATGCAAAATATAAATTTAAATTTACATACACGAATTTTGATAAAAAAAGAAAAGAACCATTTTTCCTAATTTCAAATCATGCATCACAAAATGATCCATTATATGTTGCTATGAATATTAAGTATTATCCATATCCAGTTGCATCTAATATTTTGTATACCAATCCGATTATGAAATTTGGATTAAATAAAATAGTTAAATCGATTCCTAAAAGAAAAGGTCAATCCGACATTCAAACCATTAGACTTATATTAAATGCTTTTATTAAAGATAAACGAGGCATTATGATCTTTCCTGAAGGGAATTCTTCTTTTTTTGGAGAACAAACACCAACTGATTATATGCCAACAGCTAAGATCGTTAAAAAAATTAACCATGATTTGATCATGGCTAAAATAGATGGTGGTTTTTTTGCTAGTCCTAGATGGGGCAAAAAAAGAAGAAGACCAGAATTTCATATTCATTATTATCAACTGTTTTCAAAAGAAGAGATTGCACATATGAGTCTTGAAGACCTAGCATCTAGCATAGAAGATGCGATTAAGTATAATGATTATGAATGGAATAAGGAAAATGAGATCAAATATTTATCAAACCATAAAGCTAAAGGTTTAGATCACTATATCTACGCTTGTCCTAAATGCCACGATATTCAAACAATATATACCAAACATAATGACATTTATTGTAAGACATGCGGGAAAATTGCGCATATCAATGACTATCATTTTATTGAAGGTGTAAAATCATTTGATAATCTCATTGATTGGGATAAAATGCAGAAGTTAGATTTGACAAAACAACCACTATCAAGATCATATGTATCTTATGGTGATTTAGTTTTACTTGATTTTGTTAAAAATAAAAGAATTAAGTTGGGACATGTTAAAGCAGTCATCAATGATAAACAACTTATCTTATCTAATAAATCTATACAAAAACCTTTTAATTTAAGTGATATAAAAGGTCAAGTTATTACTAGAAAAAATGATTTATCGTTTGATGTTTTTAATGAAACATATATGTTACAATTAAAAGATCCAATGTTATTTTTAGATAAAATAAACCTACATAAAGGAGACATTTGACATGGAAGAATGGGGCATTATTGTATATTTTTTACTTATTGGGGTACTAATGTTTGTCGCAAAGATACTGAAGACTTGGTTACCTGGATTAAATAAAGTTGTTATACCAACATCATTATTGGGTGGTTTTATTGGTTTATTATTATCGCTTATATTAGCACCGATATTAATTGGTGAAGATACATTTATTGATGTTGATTTGATGGGGTATATAGTTTATCATGCTTTAGCTATAGGCTTTATATCACTTGCTTTAAAGAGAAATACAAGCAAAATCAAGAAAAAGATTTGGTCAACTGGTATGTTGATTACATCAACTTATGCGCTTCAAGCAGCGATTGGTATTTTATTAGTATTAACACTATTTAGTGATAAATTTGTTGGTAGCGGGATGCTGGTTGCTCTAGGGTTTGGCCAAGGACCAGGATTAGCGTTATCCATAGGTAATATGTGGACGGATATGCTTGGCGGCAATGGTGCAACTCTAGGCGTTTCTTATGCATTTTTAGGATTTGTTTTTGGAGGTACGATTGGTGTTTTAATTATTAATGTCATGAGTAAGCGTAAAGGTTACGCTAAACCAAAAAATTATAATGAAGAAAGCGTTGGAAAAGAAACCATAGAAATAGATACCGTTAAAGAGATAAGTTTACTAGACGGTTTAACTACACAAGTAATCATTATCTCTATCATTTATGGCTTGGTTTATTTAACATTATTACTTGCGAATATGGCATTGGCCAATTTAGGAAATATTGGTGAAACTATCTTTGGATTGCTAAAAGGTTTTAATTTCATTATTGGTATTATGTATGCACTCATTTATAAACAAATCTTGTATTGGTTAGAACGAAGAGGTAAAAACGTTAGATTTATAACAAATAACTATATGTTGTCAAATATTACATCCATTGCGTTTAATATCATGATCGCGGGATCAGTTTTAACAATTACATTAGATTTCCTAGCTTCTTATGGCATTCAGCTTATAGTCACTTCAATTTTAGCAGGTGTTGCAACTATGTTTTATCTAAGATATATGACAAATAAAGTATATGTTGATTTTAAAGATCAATACTTTATCGGATTATTTGGAATGCTCACAGGGGTTGCTTCAACTGGATTGGCTTTATTAAAAGGGGTTGATCCTAATTTAGAAACACCGGTTGCAGAAGAAATGGTCTTAGGTTCTGGTACGGCAATATCAATGGCATTACCATTATTTGCTATATTATTCATACCTTCTTTAACATATGGTAGTGCAAACGAATCTTTATGGACAATCATAGCATTTATTGGTTGTATATTATATACTCTGATATTTGCAACCATATTACTTATAAGAGGCAAAAGAGGCGTAAACGTATAAAAAGAGAGAACAAGCATTTTAGTTTGATTACTAAAATGCTTTTTTATTGCTTTATTTCAAGAAAGTGTTAAGATGAAGCTATAAAGGTGGTGTTGTATATGTTAAGTTTTAGAAGAACATATGATTCTATTTCTGGTAATTGGGATAAAACACAATCAAAAATGGAAGAAGAAGAAGACAATAACATTCTAAACTATCTTACACCAGATGAAGTAGAAAGAGATCATATTGCAGAAGAAAATAGCTTTATCTTCTCCGTGTTCTTGTTTGCACTTTTTATAATGGCATTATTATTGATGTTTATATAACATGAAAGCACCTATTTAGGTGCTTTATTTTTGTAAAATACAAGTCTTATCTTTATGGGTAGCCATATTTACATAACTGGAAACTTCGTATGCAAACATAGCTTTTGAATCATAAGGTTTTAATAATGATAAGTGTTTTTCTTTATCAAAATTTGGATTTAACCAAGTATCTATATCTTTGTTTTCTAAAATGACTGGCATTCTCTCATGGATGTCTTTCATAAGTTCATTAGCTTTGGTAGTTATGATTGCAGCACTATAAATAGTCTGTTCAGTTTTCTTATTTGTGCTCCAAATACCAGCAAAAGCAAATACTTCTTTACTTTTAAGCATAATCCTAAAAGGGATTTTCTTGCCATTAACATTTTTCCATTCATAAAAACTATCAGCAAAAATCACACATCTTTTTGAAATTGTGCTTTGTTTAAATGCGTTTTTTTCAAGAAGGGTTTCAGCTCTAGCATTAATTAAGGGCTTTGATTTTGATAAATCGGTGATAAAATGTGGAATTAATCCCCATTTGATTGCACCTACTCTATATGTTTGATTAGGTTTGATCATTGCAATAATATCTTCAGTAGGAGATACATTATAATTTGGAAACAAGTTCTCATCTAAATTGATTTCTATATCTTCATAACGCATTAAGTAGTTTAGAAAATCTTCTTTAGTAAGTGTTATCGTAAACCGTCCGCACATCAAGACACCTCATCTCTTGAAAATAACTTAAATATATTTTACCATATTTTCAATTTAGGGTCATAAACTACAATTCATATACCTACATATGTTATAATATAAGTGTCGAAAAACTATCCTAACCATGATAAAACAAGAAGGTATTGACGTATGAATCATACGTCTTTAAAAATGCATTTTAAATGGTAGGGGCTATTTATTTTAAAGGAGACGTCATGAATATATTATTTTGTTTAACACCTAAAGAGAAAGTTGCTTACATATATAGTGACTCAACAATTAGACAAGCATTAGAAAAAATGCAAGTCTATAGATATAGTGCTATACCAGTACTTGATAGAGACGGGGCATATGTCGGAACCATAAGCGAAGGTGACTTACTATGGTTTATTAAAGAAATGAAATTAGACTTTGAGAAAACAGAACAAATGGGAATTTTAGAAGTGCCTAGAAACAAAACCAATGCATCTGTAATGATCACAGCAAACATGGAAGATATCATAGATATATCAACACAACAAAATTTTGTACCTGTTGTTGATGATTATGGTAGTTTTATAGGAATCATCACTAGAAAAGATATTTTCAATTATATGGTTGATCGTATGAATATTAAAGAACAAATTGCATTAGAGGATAATTAATAATTTCTTAAAAGCTTGTGGGAATCACAAGCTTTTTTTATGCAGTTTTTTGATAATTAGACATTTATCTAATTTATTTAAATTTCCATTAATATTTTAAGAATAACGTGCCCTACAGCCTCATTTAGCGATAAATTAACTAAATAATTATAGAATTGTTATTCGTAAAATCAATTAAATTAGACAAATGTATAATTAAATAGATAAATATCTAATAAAACGCTTGACATTCGATAAATGACGATGTAGAATAGAAATGTAAACGAAACTTGTGTTTACACATGAATGAGCAAATATATTTATAAGAAAGGGAGTATATACATGAAACATATATATAACAACAAAACACAAATGCTAAGCATAGATCAATTATCTTTTTGGAGTCAATACATACAAGACAAGAAACAACCAAAACCGATTTGGAAGTAAATATTAAAGGGAGTACCATTATGAGATTTCATCAAAAACAAAAATGCAATCCAATTTGTCATATCTACCATATGACATTAGATACTAACGAATTTTGGAACCAATTTATAAAAAAATAAACAACAAGGGGTTTATCAGATGAATAAAAAACTATTAAAAAATAAAAATTTTATATTGCTAGTCATTGGAAATTTCGTCTCTCTAATTGGAAGTAACATCCAACAGTTTGTGCTATCACTTTATGTGTTAGCACTCACTGGATCAGCAACTATATTCGCATCTATGCTAGCGATATCTATATTACCTAGAATTATATTGTCACCTATAGCTGGTGTCTTTGGTGATTGGTTTGATAAGAAAAAGTCAATTGTCATACTAGATCTAGTTAATGCCAGCGTTTTATTCGGATTTTCTTTTTATTTAAGGCTACACTCGGATTTATCAATAGGATTAATCTATATTTTAGTTATCATTTTAGAAATAACAGAAATCTTCTTTAGTTCTTCAATGTCAGCTGTTATGCCAAGTGTTGTTAAAAAGGATGAATATTTAGAAGCTAACTCACTAAGAACTATGTTAACGTCATTTGGTCAATTAATGGCACCAATCTTTGGCGCATTAATTTATGGAATGTTTGGCCTTATGATCGCATTATTATTAAACGCAATGAGTTTTCTTTTATCAGCAATAAGTGAACTTTTCATACATCTACCTAAAACAAGAATAGTAGGACAAAAAAAGACAATTTCAGGATTTAAGAAAGATTTTATTGAAGGTTTAAAAATTATAAAAGATTCAAAATCTATAAGAACGATTATAGCTTCGGCTTTAATTATTAATTTTAGTATTGCGCCATTATTTTCTGTTGGTCTTGTCTTTTTAATCAAAGAAGTACTCAATCAATCTGATTTAAAACTTGGGCTATTGCAAACTATTTTATCACTTGCAATGATTGCAGCACCTATTTTAATGACAAAGTATATTAAAAAAATGAAACTAGGAAATATTTTAGTTGTTGCATTATTAATTATTGGTGTGACTATCATGCTTATCTCATTAAGTATTCATCAAAGTTTATTTAGCATATATAATGGTTCCTTTTCATATTATTACATCTTAGTCATGTGTTTTATTATTGGAGTTTTTGTAACCACGGTAAATATATCAGTTCAAACATTGTTTCAACAAATAGTACCGATAGAATATATGGGAAGAACATCTACAGTGCTTACACTGTTTGCAACTATGGCGATTCCGCTTGGACAGATGTTTTTTGGATATCTTTATGATATAATAAATCCAGGATTAGTCGTTATTTTTAATGGCTTTATGATTGTGTTAACAGTTGTCATTTACCAAAAATCAATTCGTTTAATTGATCATGAGGATAAAATCCATGTTAAAGAAAAAATTCTAGAAAGTAGAGTGGTTCATAGTGAAGCTTGAGTTTAATAAATCTGTAAGTAGAATTTTAGATTATTTAGTGTTTCCAAGATTATATTATTTTATTGATGAAGAAGATAAAGAAAACGAAGAAACTTTTGGAAGCTTAATTAGAGAAGATTTTATGACATATGTCGAAGAAGTCACCAAAGCTTTTGCACCATATAAAGATACTATTGAAAAATATTATCAAAAAGACATTTATGCTAACATAGATTTTATTCAAATAGTTATAAATGCTTATCCGCCTTATGGATACACGGATGAAAAAGCATACTTAAATGATTTATTAAATATAGACGATCTAGAATTTAGAAGAAGTTTTATTAAAGCTCTTCTAATCGTAGATGAAGAAGATAAACATAAAATGATTGATGAGAAAATGATTGATGAGAGTCATGCGATTCAATATATCAATCAATTAAAAATTGATGCATCTAACAAATGGAATATGTTAATTATGGTTCAAGATCCTAAAAAATGTCTAAAAGAATTTGTTTCATTACTTGATAAAGTTGAACCATTATTCAATAATTGTTATCAACACAAAGCTGATGAAGTAGAACAAGTAGGCTTAGAACTATCTAAAAAATTAAGTGGAGATACAAGTGAAACCTTAAAAAGAATGAGTTTTAATGCTGTTAATTATGATTTTGGTGATAATGACTCATGTCAATTATATGTTTCAGCAATTTTTCCATACACCTTAAGATTTATTGAGACAGAACCATGCAAAATAGTATGGGGACTAGAAATGGAGTACTCGTTTCAAAAACTACATGAGTTAAATGAAGATAAGATGGTACAACGAGTTAAAGTGTTTAAGGCATTAGGTGATAAGACAAGATATGATACCATTAGACTGATTGCTAGTGGTGTTAGTTCAATTAAAGATATTGCGACTAAATTAGATGTATCTAGTGCGACCATTTCATATCATATCAATGAATTTTTAACAAGCGGTATCATAAGCTTGAATCGAAAAAAAGATAAAAAGTCAATCTATGATGTCGATTATCAAAAACTAGAAGATGTATTATCAGAATTAAGAGTTGATCTTAAATTCCCATTATAAAAAATAAGGTTCATTAGCAAACGCTAATGAACCTTTGTTATTAAATATGGAAACGTCTTTTAAATTCTTCCCTAGAACTTTTTGAAGGGAGAAATATTATACCAAGTAATGTAACAGCTGCATAACTAAAACTAATAATTGATGGCCATTCAATCGTTAATACATTTAAAAGAAATAAAATACCAGGTACTAGTCCAACAATTGTAATAATGAGTAATGGTGCGAAATAATCAAACCATTTTTTACGATTTGTAATGATTAAAATTGTTAAAATTAATATAGTAGATGCTACAGCAAATGGAAAGACAATATCGACTGCCCAACTATAATCTCTTAAGGATAGTCCAATAAGAATAACTACCATGATGGTTGTGATCATCACCTTTGTGAACTTAGAGGCCCAAAAATTAGGATTTAATAAGATCATCAGTAAAACTACAGTATATAAATTTGTTACTGACACGACCAATGACCATGTAAGTGGTAGGCCACTTAAATAATCTAGTGAAAGTGTAATAATGATACTCATGAAATTTAAGAATACAAACAATCTATAAAAGAAGTTAGATCTTGATTTTTTAGTGATTTCTTTGAACTTATAAACTGACTGATCATTTTCAGTGACTTCTAAATCTCCACCACATAACATGCAATGTTCCAAATCTGTGTCATAATGAACGTGACAAGTTTTACAATATCTCATCATATACCTCCTTATAGTTGGTATCAACAATAAGTTCAAGACCCTCATTAACAAGCATTTGAGTCATGTGACTCATGATACTTAAGTCTTTTAGAGGAGAACTAAGTAAAATATTTGTGTTTTCTTTTACAGATATTAAAGTCATCGCTATACTATAGCCTGCATTCACAAAATCTGCATCTAAAATTTTATCTTCTAAATCTTTAGGTAACTTACATATACCTAAATTTGAGATTGAACAACTATTTATGCTTTCTCCTAAAATATTATAACCAACTTTAAAAGCGATTTGTTTTAAGATCAGTGGTAACATACGGATAAAAACGTTCTTTTCGAATCCAACAAGTGCATTGATTCTTCCGTGTAGTTTATTTTTATCAAGTTGATCTTCAAACTGTTCTTTGGTAAGTGCCAACATTTCTTCAAATGTCCAGTCATTTTTTTCACTTGTATATGTACTTTTAATATATAAAGTAAAGTTTCTTAGTGATGTAGAATCAAAATAAGGTCTTAAATTTACTGGGATAAATATTTTTAATGGTTTTTTATGATTGATAAAGTCAACAGATTCCTTATAAATACTATATGCTAAAAGAGCAGTTACAAATTGTGTAACTGTCACATGATATTTATTTTTTACTACATCAATAAAAGCTTTAGTATTTAACTTTAATTTATAAAGCAATACCCAATGATGATGAAATTTTTCACCTGTGATATGATATGCTTTTTCTTCTTTTAAATTTAATTTATTGTTTTTATCGTAGTTAGAAACAAAATTATCTTCACTTTCTTTTTTTGAGTAAGGTAGTTCACTTAAAATTAAATGCTCATGATCAAGTTTAAAACCACGCATTTTAAAGTATTGATAAACAATAGATTTTAAAAATTGCAATGCACCGGTACCATCAGAGATGGCATGAAAAGTTTCTAAAGTGACTTTATTATCTAAGTAATATACTTTAAACATATAACCACTATTTCTAATAGCCTTAAAAAACTTGCATAATTCTGCAGGTTCTTCCTCTACTTTAAAATATTTTTGATTTTCAGAAAAATAGTTCCAAAACAATCCATTTTTCATTTGTACAGCAAATGTTTCAAATCTAGGTAATATTTTATTGACTGCTTGTTCAAGAATATCAGAATCTACAGTTTCATCTAAATAGAAAGATAAACGAAATACATTACTGCGATCATCTTTTGATACAGCAGGAAAGATTTTTGCAGCATTATCTAGTCTATACCAATATTTTCTTTTCTTCAAATTTTCACATCCTGTTCCTTATAAGATAAGTGTCTATGCTTATTATACACTTTTTTTCGATTTTACTTCATAGTTCACATGATTAAACACATTTATTTTTGAATTAAAAATTACAAAAAACACAAAAAAATGATAAACTATAAGTAATAAATTAAAGATGCGACTTAGAAAATAACACTATACAATTTAAAATCAGTGACATATAACCATTGGGAGGTTTATATGATACATTTATTTGAAAAAGGTAGTAACGGAAATACCATCGTTTTATTACATGGTACAGGTGGTAATGAATATGATTTGTTATCTGTTGGTCGAATAATTGATCAACAGGCAAATATCTTAAGTATTCGTGGTTCTATATTAGAATATGGTATGCCTAGATTTTATAAAAGAAAATCGATGGTAGAATTTGATTATGAAAATTTGATTGACAAAACACACGAATTAAGAGAATTTATAGATGATTGTGCACGCATCTATCGTTTTGATCGAAAACGTGTGAGTGTTGTTGCATATTCTAATGGTGCAAACATAGCAGCAAGCATTATTTTTCATTATGAACAAGCATTTTCAAAAGCAATTTTGTTTCACCCAATGGTACCGATTAGAAATATAGAACTTGCTAAGCAAAGTCAAACACGCATTTTTATCGGTGCAGGACGTTTTGATCAAATGATGCCTGAACATGAAGTTGAAGAATTAACACAACTTTTTGAATCAACAAATGCAGATGTCGAAGTTTTTTGGACGGATTATGGGCATCAGTTAAGTAAGGAAGAAGTATTAGCTGCTAAAGCATGGTACGAAGGGAAGGTTTTATACGATGATGACTTTTGATGTTACAGAAAAAGATATTATTGAAGCAAAAACAAAATATATAGAGACTTTAGAACCTTTTAAATTAAAAGTGTTTCCTAGTAAAGAGAAGAAAAAATATGTGTTATTAAGATTTATGATCAAACTATTTGAAAAAGGGAAATCTTATACTGAATTTGAAGTTAATGAGATCTTAAAACCTGTCTATGATGATTATGTCATCTTAAGACGATATCTCGTGGATTATGGATATTTAGACCGTCTAGATAATGGGACATCTTATTGGGTTAAATAAAGCTATTAAAAAAGGGTATGCATGAATGCTACCCTTTTATCATTTTTGGTGGGATACGATGTTTCGTATGAATTTCATAATGATGAGCAATTGTTATTAAATTCTCATCATCGTATTTCTTTCCGAAAAAGACTAATGATATCGGATTTAGATCTGTTAATGCTTTTGCTGGAACACTTATGGTTGGACTACCATAAATTGGTGCGTATGAATTTCTAATCGTTGAGATTGCTGCATCTAGATGATAAGCTTTCATTGTTTTTTCTAATTTTGAAGCAAGCTTCATTTGTTCAGCTTTAACTTTTTTGTATACATAGTCGTTTAAGTCACCAGAAGTTTTAAGTGCTGCAGTGAATATCGATTGACCATATTTTAAACAGCGATCTTCATATAGTTTATTAAATCTAATTAATTGATCTAAAGATTCAATGGGGCAACTTTCTTTAACCGATTGAAAGTAAAGATCAATATCGTGATGGAATTCATTTAAAAGTGTTTCATCATTTTTTAAATCCTCTAATTCGAAATCAATATTAATGACTGTAGCTCCTAAAGATGTAAATAGATGTTTAGCTTCGTCAATAATTTTTTGATCTTCATCACTATACTTAAAGTCTTTATATTTGTAATTTAGGATACCAATTGTTTTGTTTTTAACTGTCTTTTTAGTAGCTTCTAAAAATTTAGGTTGATAATGCTCACATATATGAGTAGCAGGATCGTTTGGATCATAGCCATAGATGACATCTAATAACATGGCACAATCTTCAACCGTTTTTCCCATCGGACCTGCTGTATCTTGAAATTGTGAAATTGGAATGATACCATATCTAGACACAAATCCTAATGAGGGTTTGATTGAAGTAATACTGTTTTTATAAGCTGGAGCCATGAGTGAACCATTAGTTTCAGTACCTATGGAAATAGGGATTAAGTCCGCTGCGACTGCGACTGCTGAACCAGTAGAAGAACCTAGGGGATCAATGTCTTTATGATAGGGATTAACGACTTGTCCATTTAATGAACCATAGCCACTAGGCATATCATCATAACTCATGAAGTATGCAAATTCTGAAAGATTTGTTTTACCCATTAAAACCATACCAGCATCTCTGATTTTTTTAACGATAGTTGCATCAAAAGGTGCAAAAAATTCAGCTAGTGCATAACTGTTTGCAGTTGTATGCATGTGGTCTTTTGTTTGAATATTATCTTTAATCATTATTGGTATACCATGAAGTATACTTTTTTTAGGTGATAGTTCAAGCTCTTTAATAATGTTATCAACTTCTGGATTAAGTTCAGAAATAGCGTTTAGGTGAGAGTCATATGCTTTTATGTTTTCTAAGTATGTAACAACTAAATCACTTATTGTCCTTTGATTTTGACTGAGTTCAAATGTTAATTCTTTAACAGTTTTTTCTTTCATCGATTGTTACTCCTTTGTATGTGTTAAGTTAGATGTAGTTAAGATATCTTCATCTTTATTAAAATAATAATCATTGATTAAATAAGTGATACTATATATAACAAAACCAAATAGCGTTAACAAGATATATAAAAGAAGTAAGCCAGGAGAATCGTCGTATTCTACAAATATATAAACGAAAGGTAGGGCTATAAACATAACTATTGAGAAAATTAAAGAACTTCTTTGGATGTATATTACTTGTGTTATTGATTGATGGCTTGCTTGTTTTGTATATAAAGTTTTCATAAGATTATACGCACTTATTAAAATATGGATATAAAATCCGCAAGCAATAGTAGTTAATAATATAACTAATACAATACTAAATATTAAAAAAGGACTATACTGGCCAATACCAAACATACCATATACGATGAGCATGATGGTAAATGCTAAAAATGGAAGACTCATCAATTGTATAAACATATTTAATAAAATATATACCAATTTTCTCATTATTATTCCTAATTTCTATAAGTTTAATTGTTCTTTAATAATCGTTTTTATGGCAATATCTAAAGTTCTAGTTATTGCGTATAAATCTGTTGCGTAAGTATCAGGTTTATCTTTCACTTGATCAAAAATGTAAGGAACATGAATAAAACCTGCAGGTATGTTAAGATTATTTGTTTTAAGATAATATAAAAGATGATACATTAAGTGATTACATACATAAGTTCCAGCTGAGTTTGAAACAATGGCTGGAATACCATCATCTTGTAAATTCTCAACAATTTTTTTAACAGGTAGAGTTGAAAATATAGCATCTGGACCATCTCTAACGATCGTTTGGTCGATTGGCATGAAATCGTTATTATCTTTTATAGATGCATCATCGACATTAATAGCTATTCTCTCAATCCTCATATTCTTAGCTCCTCCTGCCTGTCCAACTAGAATCACAGCAGAAGGTTTTAGATCTTTAATGATAGGTATCAGTTGATCTTTAGATATCAGAAATGCAGTGTCAATTTCTTTTTTTACAATTGAGTAGTCTAAAATCTCATCTGGTAACTGTTTAATAGCCTCAAAAGATGGATTAATCTTTTCACCACCAAAGGGTGTAAAACCAGTAATTAGTATTGATTTTTTCATAGGACACCTCTATGTTTAGTTTAACATAAAATCAAAAATTATGAGATTATAAAAAAATGATTTAACATATAAAAAGTTGATTATAGTTTAGAATTAGATAAAACTAATTAAAATATAAAAAATACTAAACATTATTGAAATTATTGACAATCACTATCAAAAAGCGTAATATATATAAGGTCGGAGGTACGTTTATGAGTAAAAAAATAATAATTATTGGTGGTGTTGCTGGTGGTGCAACCACAGCAGCACGTTTAAGAAGATTGGATGAATTTGCAGAAATCATTTTGATAGAACGCGGTGAATATATTTCATTTGCCAACTGCGGATTACCTTATCATATTGGTAAAGTTATTCCATCAAGAGATAGCTTAGTTGTACAAACGGTTGAAGATATGCATCAAAAATTCAATATTGATATCAGAAATTTTTCTGAAGTTATAGATATTGATAAGAAAGCTAAAAAAATCGTTGTTACTAACTTAAAAGATAATACAACTTATGAAGAAACATATGACAAATTAGTTATTTCAACAGGTAGTCAACCAATTAAGCCACCTATTCCTGGAATCAATGAAGCAAAAAATCTATTTACATTAAGAAACATTCCAGATATGGATGTGATCATTAAATATATAGAAGAAAACAAGCCAAGAAAAGCAATCGTTATTGGTGGTGGATTTATTGGTGTTGAAATGATGGAAAATCTACATCATTTAGGTATGCAAGTTTCATTAATTGAAATGGCACCTCAAGTGATGGGCATGTTTGATTATGAAATGGCACAAATGATTCATCAAAAAATTGTAGAAAATAATGTTGGATTAGTTTTAAATGATGGCGTGAAATCTTTTGATCAAGAAGGTAAAAAAGTTACTTTAGCTTCAGGATTAACTATCATGACAGATTTAATTATTTTTGCAATTGGTGTAAGACCGGATAACATCTTAGCTAAAAAAGCAGAATTAGCATTAACTGAACGCGGAAGTATTAAAGTTGATGAGCATTTATTAACATCTGATAAAGATATATATGCAATTGGTGATGTGATTGAAGTTGAAAATCAAGTAACACATCAATCGATGTCAGCAGCATTAGCAGGACCAGCAAATAAACAAGGGCGTTATGTTGCAAATCATATATGTGGAATAAAAGACAAATATAAAGGAACACTTGCAACATCAGCAGCAAAAATATTTGATGTGACTGTGGCATCAACCGGTGCTAATGAAAAGACTTTAAAACAATTAGGATTGCCTTATAAAGCAATTCATATTCACCCAACAAATCATGCAAGTTACTATCCAGGATCAAGTGTTATTTCATTAAAAGTATTATTTAATCCTGAAACAGAAGAAATATATGGAGCTCAAGCAGTTGGTGGAGATGATGGTGTTGATAAACGTATTGATGTGATCTCAACAGCAATTTATGCAAAAATGAAAGTTACTGATCTAAAAGATTTAGATCTAGCTTATGCCCCACCATTTTCATCTGCAAAAGACCCTATTAATATGGTAGGCTTTGTTGCAGAAAACATCATGAGCGGATTAGTAGACACAATTACTTGGCAAGATATGCAAGAATTAGCTTCAAAAGGAAGCTATATTCTAGATATTCGTGAAAAAGCCGAGTATGTCTTAGAATACTTACCAGGTTCAATTAACATTCCTTTATCAGAATTAAGACAACATTTAGATGAAATTCCAAAAGATCAAGAAATATATGTATACTGTCATGTAGGAACACGTGGTTATACAGCAACTAGAATATTAAAACAACTTGGATATAACGTGAAAAACTTAGATGGTGGATTTAAATCATATAGCTGTGTATTTGATCATGAAGGATCTGAAATATGTTTCACATTAACAGATGACTTAGGTATTCCAGTCGTTGATAAAGAAAAACAAGCACAAGCAATACCAGTTGTTAATGATCAAAAAGTATCATTATCTGTAGATGCATGTGGTCTTCAATGTCCAGGACCAATTGTTCAAGTATATAAAGCAATGCAAATTATTGAAGATGGTAACATCTTAGAAGTAAGAGCAACTGATCCAGGATTTAAAAAAGATATTAAATCATGGGCAGAAAAAACTGGAAATACATTGATTAACATTGAAAGCGAAAATAAAGTTATAACAGCTTATTTACAAAAAGGTACACAAAAACAAATTAAACAAGGTTTAGAAGTTAAAGAGGATAAAAATGGCACAACTATTGTTGTCTTTAGTCAAGATTTAGATAAAGCAATTGCAGCATTTATTATTGCAAATGGTGCTAAATCAATGGGCAAAGATGTTTCGTTATTCTTTACTTTCTGGGGTCTAAATATCTTAAGAAAACCTAAAAAAGTTAAAGTTAAAAAATCATTTATTGAGAAAATGTTTGGCCGAATGATGCCTAGAGGTACTCAAAAACTTCCAATTTCTAATATGAATATGGCAGGTATGGGACCTAAAATGATCAAAGGTATTATGAAAAAGAAAAACGTTGATTCACTACAAACTTTAATGAAAACAGCAATGGACATGGGTGTGAAAGTTACAGCATGTGCTATGAGTATGGATATCATGGGTATTAAAGAAGAAGAGTTAATTGATGGTATTGAAATTGCAGGTGTAGCAACTTACTTAGGTGATACACAAGAAGCAAATCATAATTTATTCATTTAATGTAAAAGCGCTCTATTGAGCGCTTTTATTTTTATGTTTAAAATGAATGATTAAAATTTTATCTAATATTACAAGAAGTACAGGTAAGAAAATCAGAACATAAATAAATGATATAAAAGCACCTTTTCCTAAAAGAAAACCTATATCTTGTACAGACGATATATCTGAGAATATACCTTCTGTAAATCCAGCAATTGATAAGACTAAAGCTGAAATCATGATGGTTAGAAAACTCTTTTGATAAGATAGTTCTATCGAATCAAATGGAGAATGAGTTTTTCTATTTTCAATATACCTATTTGTAAGTAAAACTGCATAATCGATGGTTGCACCTAGTTGAATAGCCATTACTACTAGATATCCGATATATATTGTTTTTATGTCTTGGATGTATAAAATCGATAAGTTCATCCAAATTGCTGATTCAATTAGTAGAACTAAGATGATTGGAATAGTTATAGATTTAAAAGTAATAGCTAGAATAATAAATATAGCAATGACTGATGCTAAAGTAATCATGAGTTGATCTTCAGTAATTAATGTTTTGATATTTTCTGTTGCTTGAGGTTGACCGATCATATAATAATCATCAGGATAATAAGTTTCTAACATTTGTCTAATATCCTCTTGAAGAAGATATAAAGCATCACTTTCTTCAACTAAGGATATGGATACAATAAATCTTGTATAATTAGGACCTATAAATTCTGTTTTAATATCCTCAGGAATATAAGCTCTTGGCGTGTTAGGATCAACTACTGTAACCAAAGTTTGAACATCGATAATATCCGGATGTGCTTTTAATGTTGTAGCTAAATCTATCTCGTTTGGGATGTTATCATTAGGAACAAGTAGTACAACTTGTTGAGATGATCCAAACGTTTCAGATATGATATTTTCATCGATAGTAATTTGACTATCATCATTAAAAGCTGTGTTATTTCCATATATGTATTCCGTCTTATTTGAGAAAATTAAAGATGATACGGATAGACCGATAAATAAAATTAATATAAAATATCTAAACTTAAATAACTTACGCATATACGTTTTTGCTGGTTTAATAAATGTTTTATGTGTTGTCTTATCAATGAGATGATGCATGAAATAAATAAGAACAGGTGTTACGATCATTGTTGTTAAATAACTAAATAAAATACCTTTAGATAAGACGATACCAATATCAAAGCCAATGGAATATCTCATGAAAAATAAGGATAAAAATCCTGCTATAGTTGTTAGCGCTGAAGCAGTAATTGATGAGAATGATCTTTTAAAAGCTTGCTTAATGGCTAAATTGATATCATCTGTTTTTTCACGTTCTTCATGATATCTATGAATTAAAAATAATCCATAGTCAAGAGAAAGTGCAAGTTGTAGTGCTAATGCCATAGTTTGAGTAATAAAAGATACATCAGGTAGTAAAATATTTGTGCCTAAGTTCATAACCACTGCAAACCCTAGACTAATTAATAAAATGATAGGCTCAATCCATGATGAAGAAGCTAATAAAAGAATGATGATGACAACCGGTAAAATTAATAACATAATCTTTATTGTTTCTTGATTTGCAATGTCACGATTTTCGATATTTCTTAAGACTTCACTTCTAAAAGCATATGATCCTTCTGGTAAAAGTTTTTCAATTTCAAAAATGACTGTTTCTTGCTCAAGTGCATAACTATCAAGATCAACTGATATTTGGATGAGTGCATTTGAATTTAGATAAAATTTATCTAGCGTGTTTTGATCAATATATTCAATTGGTACTGAATTTAGGTCTACATAGTCATCTAACCAAATAACACTTTCAACATGTTCAACTTGTTTAATTTTATCTTTTATAGCAATCACTTCTAAAGGCGTAGTATCTAAAAGTTGAAGTTCTATTAAACTATGGTTACCAAACTCATCTTCAAGCATGTCTAGTCCTTGTTTCGTCTCTGAATCTTTAGGAAGATACTTTGTTAAATCATAGTTGGTTTGAACTAAAGGGATTAAGAGTGCTGATATAAGCGTTATAATTAATACTATGGATAAAATAATAATTTTTGATTTCATACAAACCTCCAAATTATAATTTTAAATGAATATTTTAAATATCTATTTTAATTATAATCAATATATGGTATAAATAAGATATGAAATTTTGTTTAAAACGTTATTTGAAATCGCATTTAGGAGGATATACATGAAAACGCAAGATATTAAAAGAAAAATCATTGATACAACAAAAGTCTTAATGCAAACAAACACTCATATTACAATTAAAGATATTGCAGATGCATGTTTTATGAATATTGCAGCGGTGAATTATCATTTTGGAAGTAAAGAAAACTTACTTTTAACTGTTATGGATGAAGTTGTAGAAACGCTTAAGGGTGAGATTGTTGATTTTATTAACAATCAAAAAAATGATACGCCTATAGAATCTTTTTTGGAATCTATTGTTACATATATTTATAACTATGCAATTGAAAACATAGGTATACTCAATTATTTGTTTTTAACCAAAGAACTACAATCAGAGTCTTCAAATGCTCTTGTTAAAACGTTTTTTACCGAAAATAAATTTACGAATATGGTCTATGATAATCTAAAAGATGTTTTAAAAACGGATAATAAAAAAGAACTAGGAGCTAGATATATGATTTTATTTTCATCTTTTGCCATACCACTGTTCATTCAATTGTCCGAAGTCAATCAAAAATCTAATACACCTATTGATACCTTTAAAGATCCAGAGTTTAGAAAGTTTTATATAAAACAGTTAGTGAAGATGGTTGAAAAAGAATGAAGATTGTCTCCTTAGATCAAGATCAGTTTAAAGGTTATGAAATAGATGTATCGTATCAAACAAAACATGTGTATTTAGTCAAAATTAAAAAATCAAAGCATATCGAACTGACGATAAAGAAAAAAAGAATCTTTCGTAATAAAGAAAGATCATTTAAAATGAATTTATTCGAATCATATATTGAAAACTCTGATGTATTTGGTATATTTGAAAGAAAAAAATTGGTAGCAGTGATTGAAGGATCACTAGAAACATGGAATAATACATATCGCATTTGGAATTTATTTGTATCAAAAAGGCATAGAAAAGAAGGGTTTGCAACAGCACTTTATGCCCATATAGAAAAACAAGCTCTAAGTCTTGGAGCACGAGCTATTATTTTAGAAGTTCAGTCTTGTAATGGACCAGCAATTTCCTTTTATGAGAAACAAGGTCTCCATTTTGTAGGTTTAAATACACTAGCTTATACAAATGAAGATGTACAAAGAAAAGAAGTTAGATTAGAATATGGAAAACGATTAAAAAAATAACCAGAAATCATTATGATCTCTGGTTATTTAACTTTTAAAGTTATACATTTTAAATATAGTGATTCATCAGATCCTAATAAAGCAGGATGATCTTTTGATTGAATGTTAAAATCAATCATTTGTGTTACTCTACCAGCATCAATGGATGCATCCATGAGCATGTCCATAAACAAGGTTGGAGTCATATAATGGGAACAAGAACAAGATACTAAATATCCATCTGGATTAATAATCTTTAATGCTTGTAAGTTGATATCTTTATATCCCTTATAGGCTTTTTTAATGTCTTCTTTCTTTTTAGCAAATGCTGGTGGATCTAAAATAACAACATCGAAAGTAGTGTTTGTCTCTTGATATGTTCTAAGTTGATTAAAAACATCTGCTTTCATTGCTTTTACTTGAGTTAAATTGTTTAGTTTTGCATTTGATTCAATATTAGAAACTGCTTGTTCAGAAATATCAAGGCATGTCACAGATTTTGCATGATGATATGCTGCATGTAATCCAAAACCACCAATATGGGAGAAACAATCTAAAACAGTTTTTTGATTTACGTAAGGTTTAATAGCATTATGGTTTTCTTGTTGATCTAAAAATGAACCTGTTTTTTGACCATTTTTAATATCAACTTCCATAAGCAAGTCATTTTCTTTGATGATGATTGTATCTGGAACATCTCCATAAATAATACCTTTAGAAAGTGGAAGACCCTCTTTTTTTCTTACAGGTACATCACTACGTTCATAAATGCCTTTTGGATTAAATAGTTCAACAAGGATTTTAATAAACATTTCTTTATTTAAATCAATACCTAAAGATAATGTTTGAATAGATAAATAATCTGCATATTTATCAACAATAAATCCAGGTATTCCATCAGCTTCACCAAAAAGTACACGATAACTGTTTTTAAAACCTAAATCAAGTCTTGATTGATTAGATTTTGAAATCAAGTTTTTAAAAAATGATTCATCTATCACTTCATTTTCAATTCTAGATAGAATTCTCACAAATATTTTAGAGGTAGTGTTTAAAAAACCTTTACCGATAAATTCACCATTAAAAGCATATACATAAGCAATATCACCGCTTTTGATAGTACCTTCTAGTCGATCAATCTCATTACCAAAAACCCAAGGGTGCCCTTGTTTGATTCTAATTTCTTCTTTTGGTTGTAGATATATTTTACATGGATTCATTAAAGATTTCCTTCTTCGTTTTTTTTATATAAATCTAGTACATAGTGCTTAAAGTCAATATCATAATCTTCGTTGATAAGTTTAATAAATTTTTTCATCTTATTTTCATTGCCTTCAAACTCTAGGATATTAAAAACCTTATTTAATGAATTTTCATAATTTTTTTGATCACCTAGCTTATGATAAGCAAGAGATTTGTAATAATAGAAGTAATCCATTAAATAATATGAGAATAAGGTCTTATTTCTTTCTATACCAACATCGCAAAATTTAATAACTTGTTCAAATGATTGTAAAATACCTGAGTATTTTGCAAGTCTAGCAAGTATGAGTGTTAATACTTTTTCATTACCGCCGCTAATTATCATTTTTTCGTCATTTACATATTTATATATTTTTTCTATAATACGTTTTTGTTCATCTAGAGAAACAACATCAATTAAAAAGGTTAAAATTAAAAGTTCAATCGTATTTAAAATACCTTGATCTAGTATTTGTGGATAGTTAATTAAATCGACGTTCATTTCTTTAACTTGATGAATATTAATCTTTTTTTGATAATAATCACTGATGATTATTGTGTGTTTGAATAGCAATAAATTGCTTGATTCAATAATATGATCTTCAGATAATTCTTTTTTTAATATATTAAACTCATTAAAAGCATAATTGACGACGTAATTATATAGCTTATTCATCTTTTTGGTTTCTTCAATTTTGGCAACTTCAAACTCTCTTAATATATTGTCAGTTTTCATACCTAACTTAGCAGTTAGCTGATGGACAATATTAAAAGGGATATCTGATTCACCTTTTAGATATCTGCGGTATTGTCTAAGAGAAACTACATCTTCGACAAAAGATAATTGAGAAATGTTACGAGCAGACCTAAGTTGCTCAATGTAGATGCATAATCCGTTAGATTTCATAAAAAAAGTCACCTTTTTTGCATAATGGGACATATACGCCCTAGTCAAGATTCAATTTTAAGCATACAATGTAACCAAAAGGGAGGTTTATTATATGAAAAAATTAGTTAAAGTTGCATTATTCGTTGTTGTTATGGTTATGGTGGTTGCTTATTCGTTTGTTATAAATAGAGGATCTTTAAAAAATATCACTTTAGATTTTGAAAATTCAGGTACTCCAGAATGGTCAGAAATCGTAGAACTTGATTTTGAAAACTCAGGTACTCCAGAATGGTCAGAAATAGTAGAACTTGATTTTGAAAACTCAGGCACTCCAGAATGGTCAGAAATAGTAGAACTTAGAGGATTTAGAAAAGGATTCAACAGATTTAATGATTTCAAAAACTCTGGTTTACCAGAAACTATAGAATTTTCAAGATTCTAATAAAAACACCATATTAGTATTATATCACAAAAATAGGTAAAAAATAGGCTTCATTGTGCAATAATTCAAAACAATGGTGTGCAGGAAACAGGGCAAGGAGCGTAGAAAAAATGATATTAGGAGTTATCTTGATGGTACTTGCAATATGTTTGACTTTATATAT
>JBAZCK010000004.1:0-49963 GCA_041654955.1 Acholeplasmataceae bacterium
TTTCATTATCATCCACTTTACTTTCATCATTGATTAGATCTTCTTTTTGATAGATCTTATAACTCAAATCATACTCAATAACTAAGATTCTAATAAATTCATCCATATTATGCGTTGAATTTACAAGTCTCATGAAATAATCAATATTTGTATTGGTTGATCCTGTATTTTTAACATAAAAACTATATGCCAAAAATTCTTCTTCTAAATCTATGGATTGTCCTTCACTTTGCATAATCTCATAAAGGTTAATATCATCAAATGTTGTACTATGCTGATTTAAAGTTAGCTCCGATGATAAAGTTGTCGTTAATGATGAAAATGTATGATCATCAGATATTGAAATACTTGGTATTGATGGATCTTCTAGGTTGTCTGATATAGAAAAAGTGCCCGTAAAAGTCTTACTATAAAAATATGCAGCTAAAATTGTTATGACTCCAATAATTATAGTAATAAACAAAAAAAATACATTATGGCTACGATAATATTTCAAATAACCCACCCCTTTACATATCTATACATGATATAAATCTTAGTGTTTATGATGTTGTTTATCTATTTAGAATAATTATATCATGGAACTTTAAAAAGTTTATCATAGAATCTAATATGCATGATAAAAGTCCATCAAAAAAGATGGACTTAAAATTTTTGTCATATAATTAATAAAAATCATTTTATGAAACTAAGAAATAAATTAAAACCAGTGCACCAATAAAAAGAGCTATAAAAATGTACATCGATATACTCATTGAATTACTATCAGTGTTTGGTATTTGTTCTTCTTGGTCTCTTGTTTTTTCGTTCCAAAAATTTCGTTGATAACCATAATCTTTTCTCACAAAAACCCCTCCATCTAACTTATATTTAAAATATAGAATTCATTTATATACTTTATTATATCACTTTTCCCATATATATAAAATAGTAAGTGGCTTTGTGTTTCTAAACATATTGGTATAAAAAGAAACTAAAAAGAGCTTATAAAAGACTTATAACAAAAAAGATAATACTTAATCCTAAAAATGATAAGTGTGATATTGTATAAGGTTTCATATTTTTAAATTTAAGTTTAAAACCGATCGCAAGATAAATCATAGTGAGGATAATTGCTATCGCTAAAAAGATGAGCATGCTTAAAAAGAACCCTAAATCCTGCCAAGAATCACCTGATTGATCTGTTAAAAGCTTTTGCTGAATAAAAATAACACTTACAATTATAGCTAAAATACCACTTAAATAAGATAAAATCTTGTTAAATTTGTTCATATAATCTCTTCCTTTTTTTTAAATTTAATATTCTTTTTTTTGATTAATTAAATCATATCACAAATCACCGAGTATCAAATCATATTCGCTTAAGCAAATATCATGAGCATTTAATAGAATTCTATTATAATGAAAAAAAAGCGAGTTGAAATTTATGAACTTATTTAAACAAAAAAAATTTAGCTTTATTGAATGGGTGATAGTCTTTTTTCTAATCCCTTTTCCTTTTGTTAATATTTTGTTTATCATTTTTCTTGTAAGTAGATTAGGCTTTGTTGAAACACTTAAAAAAATTTTAATCATGCTTGTCATTTATTTTATACTCGCGCTCGCAGCACTTGCTTTATCTGATTTTTAATGCCTAGATATAAACAATAAAAGCTCTTCCGATATTGGAAGAGCTTTTGTCATATATTTAAGAGATTTCTATTACCAAATACTTACCATTTTATCTTTTGGTAAAAACATTTTATCATCTTTTTTAATTTGATATAGTTCTTGGAATTCAGGCATATTGCTTAATTGCATATTAGCTCTTAAAATTGAAGGTCCGTGAACATCTACTCTTAAGAGTAATTGACTATATTCTACAGATGATTTATTACGCCATACGCGTGCCCAATTTGAGAAGAATTCATCAAGATTGTGATCACTACGTTTTTTACTAGCTTCTAATGCACATCTTAATCCACCACTATCTGCGATATTTTCAGAAACGGTTAGTTCTCCATTACATGGACCAAAACCTGTTTCAACACCTTCAAATAATGCAATCATATCTTTAGCTTTTTGATCAAAAGCTTTTAAGTCTTCATCGGTCCACCAATTATTTAATGATCCTGTTTCATCAAATTTCGCACCATTATTATCAAACGCATGAGATATTTCATGTGCCATAACTGCACCAATACCACCATAGTTTTCAGATGGTGTTTGATCTAAGCTATAATAAGGTCTTTGAAGGATTGCTGCTGGAAATACAATTTGATTATTTGTAGGACTATAGTAAGCATTAACCATACTTGCTGGCATGCCCCAAATATTTTTGTTTGGTTCTTTATTGTATTTTGCAAAATCATACTCGTTAATGATTTTAGTCATCGCTAATTTTTCTTGGATTAGATCTGAACCTTGTTCATATCCTTTTATTTCAAATTTATCATAGTATAGAGGTAGTTCATCAGGATATCCAACATGTACAGTAAGTGTTGATAATTTTTTAATTGCTTTTTCTTTTGTTTTATCTTTTAACCAAGAATTATCAGTAATGCGTTCTTGATAAACACCGATCATTTCATGAACCATCGTTTTGACATCTTGTTTAGCAACAGGTCCAAAATAGTTTTCACCATAATATAGGCCGACGACTTGACTAAATCTATTATAAGCTTGATAGAAAGCAAATTTCTCTTTACTTTGAGCTTCTTTAGTCCCTGATAAAGCTCTTCCAAATGCACCACCAGCAATTCTGATTTCATCTGTTAAATCAGATGCAAATCTAAGTGCATTAGACACAATCATCCAAGACTTAATTAATTTGAAATTTGATTCATTAATAATATTTTCAAAAGCATTAATAAAATCTAGATTCATAACAATCAATTGATCAACTGACTGTTTGACTAAACTTTCAGCTTTACCCATGACATCAAAAGTCTTTGTTAATTTTTGAACTTCTGATTTTTTCAACGGATTATACATTTTGACATAATCAGCTCTTTCAACACTTGATTTAGTAACAGGTACTAATAATTCATCGAAAGCTAGCGCTTCAGTGATTAACTGATTAATATCTTCAGTTGAAAAACCATATAAAGTTAATAACTGTGTTGTTGCGTTTGTAAATAGGCCAATCAGTTGTTTTTTTGTATTTTCATCTTTGTAATAACTTGTATCAGGTAAAAATAGATTGGATGCTCCAAAATATAAGACTTGATTATTACTATTCATAAAGTCTTGCATAACCGCAAATCCAAATGGTACTTCAATTGACTCAAGCGATAAATCAACAAATGCTTGTTCTAATTCATTTAAGTTGTTTAAGTTTTTAATTTTGTTTAAAACAACTTCAAAAGGTTTAGTTCCAAGTTCTTTTCTCTTATCAAAATCTTTAGTCATTTGATAAAGTTTGATAAACTTCTTTAAATTATCATTAAGCTTTGATGGTTCTTTTTCCCATGTGGATGTTAAATCCATCAATGTTTTTTCAATGCCTAAATGAAGTTCTAAAAATGCTGAGATCGATGGTTGATCACCTGGGATAACAGCCTGTTCTAACCACTTACCATTTACTGCTTCATAAAAATTTGATTTAATAAGTTCTTTTTTCATTCAATCACCTCTGCTATTATTGTAACACTTTTTATATTTAATATTGAAATTATGTGAGAGTTCAAATAATTTTTTTCCTAATTTAAAATGTTTGATAAAAAAGGATTAACGCATATAACATGCTGTTAATCCTTTTTGGAATCTATATGAATTGTTTAATCTTGTTGTTCATGAATTTCGATAAATATTGGAAGGGTATAATAAAAGCTATTCATTTGAAGTCTAAGATTGAAATATGATGGATCGATTTGTTTTCTTTGATGATATATCACATCTCCATATGCTGGCATAACATCAAATAAACTAAGTTCCGATATATCGTTGTTATTAAATAGGTACTGCCAAAATGATCCTCTATGAAAAAATAATTCTTTTGCAACAATTCCAATTGAAGATTCTTCTATCGTAAAATATTGATCAAGATAATTTTCTACTGGATAATCTTCAGATATCATATGGTATAGTAGTTTATTATCTTTCCTGAAAGTTAAAACATTTAAGTGATATGAGTAGTCTATTTCCTCTAATCCTGTTAGTGGTCCATAGCCTTCAATAAATTTATCAACAATTTGATAGCCCTTGCTGTTGCTAACCTTTGAATCAAACATGAAATGACCGTCATTAAGTTTATAGGTTTGTGTGTGTTTATATGTGTATCTTGATATATCACGTGTATCTACGACAGAAATACTTTCTTCATTTAATTGAATAGCTGTTTCATTTTTAGAGTCATGTTTACTTCTGTCAATGATATAATCATATCCTTGATACATTCCCGTATGATTTGGTTTAATGATATGATAATCAAACATTCTTTTGCTGATCAACTGATCATTTATAATTTCTTCTTTTTGCATCGTGTATGTAATTTTATCGTCATATTCATTTGTTTTGGTTGCTACATATGTCATAAGACGATGATTATCTTCAGTAAATTCAATTTGATTGGCATCATAAGACATAATATCATCATATGTGGTATTCGCGAATTCTACTACTTTATATGCAGTATCAAATACATAAGTTAAAGTGTCATCTTTTGTTAGTCTCATAGTATCTATTTGCCTTGTGACTGCACCACTTTCTATATCTTCATCTGTTAAATGAACGGTATAATAAACAGTTTCAGTCTCAACATATGAAATGACAGAATGATCATATTCTATATATATGCTTATAAATCCTTTTCTTGCTCTGTCTTTAAGTTGATTCTTTTGATTTTGATAATCATAGGTTTCAAAAGTTTCTATTTTCTCCTCATAGTCAAATTGCATATATAAAATAGATTCATTTTGTATGTAGATAGTTGGTGTTTGACATTCATTTTCAAAAAAACTATTGTAAATCAAATGATCATATGGATCATAGTAACTACATTGAATAGTGTCTTGAAATACATAACTATAGTTGATATATTTATATTGAACGATTGCTGCTAGAACAATAACAATCGTATAAACACTAACACTTGATATATATAATATAGTTTCTTTTGCACCATAAATAAAAAATCTATGTGTTAAATATTCCGATAATTTATTCATAAGCATATATAATAAGATGCCTATAGCAGCAAGCATACTAATGTGTCTAAAATATATGGTTATGATTTGATTTTGATTCCATAAATATGTGCTTAAAAACAAGAGAACTAAAACTCCTGTTATGATAATTAAAAGTTTTTTCATCTATTGATCCTTTCTTTATTTTCTTTTTTTATGGTAAAAAAGAATGGATCAACAACGAATGACTTTAAATGATTTAAATAACTGTATATGTTTATTTGTTAAAAATGGTTGAATGATATAAATTTTTTTTGAATATTTAAGCTTTAAGCTTGTTAAATTGATATGAATGGTTGATATCTCAAAAACCAGCCAAATTGGTAAATAGTAAATGAATAAAATAATAATTGCTAGTGCAATAAATAATATAAAGTAAAAAATGATATCCATAACAATGGAAGGACTAAATGTAATACTTAATGATAATATGTTAAAAGATTGATAAAGCAAAACAAAAAAGAGCACAAGTAACATGATGATGTTTGTAATAAGTTTTACTTTCTTGTTCATAAGTTAAATCCTTTTACTCATTAGTTTTATTTAATACTTCACTAATTGAAACCATGAGCCCAATAAAAAACAGTAATGCACCAATCAGTGTAAAACCTATTGCTTCACTAGAATCAAATATACTCAAAAAATATCCTCCAGCTCCTAATCCACCAGCCCAAGATCCTCCTGCAATAAGAGCACCTGCGATGATGATTGCACCAGATAGCATGAATACTAATCCTAAAAGTAGTTTTTTCATATGAATATCCCCCAATCTATAATTATATATTATATGCCTAATTATCAAAATAATCAATTTATCTTAATAACTTATATGTTTTTTTGGTTTCAATTTATATTAATAAGGTTGAATACCTTCAATAAGATCTTTGTTAAAAGTAACTCCATCCGCACTATCTAATGTAGCTAAAAATTCCATTAAAGATTCATAATCATATGGTATTGTTACTAAACCTTGTTCTAGTTTTGTTAATATACTTATTTGATCTTCTTTTGTAAAGTTAGTGAAATTAGAATTATCTATATCTAGTTCACATGCTAAAGGCATCATGATGCCTCCTATAAATTCTCTATTAAAATAGTTATTTAAAATTTGATTTATAGTTTTTGAATAATTTAGAGTAATTGATCCTAAGACGACTTCTGATGTTGAAGCCATATGATTATCGCTTAAGATTAAATATTTGTTTTCTAGCTCATTAATACCTTCAAACTCAATGTCTTCTATGTGTCTATCTGTGTAAAATATTTCAGTCCCTGAATTGTAAGCACTTAAATAATATCTTCTAAAAAGTAATCTTGATGATTCTTGATCTATAATTTTATATGCATCTTCATTGATACTAATTGAAACACTAAGTTCATCAGCTGCATAATATGCACCTGCAATAAATGAAGTTCCTGAACTAAATGACGACTCACCATTATCACTATAAAAACCTAGGCTACGCTTTCCATCCATAACTGCAGCATACCCAGCTAGAAAAGCACTGTTTTCTGATGGTGTTCTTGTAACTAATGTATTTGAAGATATATATGAAGGACCATAATAATAATGTTCTTTTGGGGTTTCACCTAAAAATACAAAGGTGATATTTGGGTATTGAGATTGTGCGTCATATACTGCTTCAGATTGTAGGTAATGAGATGTTAAAATGATAATTTTTGCACCATCATTGATTGCTTCTTCAATTGATTGATAAGTTTTTTCTTGAGAATTTTTTTCGTAAGATTCATTGTATGTTTTATAGATGCGATCGTAATTTGTTGCATATTCAATCACTTGGTTTAAGACAACATCGTAATCGTATAAAGTATCATCACCAACAATTGCAATCGATAATGTAGGTTCGTAATATCCATAAAGCGTGATGTTTTCTTCACCAGCCACAAGATTATTTGCTTTCGTTTCATAATTTGGATCTAGATACCAACCTTGGAATTCAAACCATGCTTCATTAAGATCTGGTAGAGGTATATCATCTCCGATTGAAACATCTATATCATCAATAGATTTAACATCAAATCCTTCTATGTTAAAAGAAACACGTATTGTCTTTTCTTCGCATCCCATTAAAAAAATTGTTACAAGTAATAAAAGTATGATGCTTTTTTTCATATTAAATATGCCTCATCTATTAGTATTTATAAATCGTAATGTTTATAACTATTGTATCTTTTTATCTAATAAATGTAAATGAACGATGAAGCTTTAGAGATAAAAAATAAGCAAAAGATGTTATTTATCTCTTTTGCTTAATAGTATTAGTAAAAATAGATGATCCATTATTTACGCCATTTTCATAAATATATAATTAATATCAATTTAGCTTTATTATGTTTATGTTATTCTTTCAAGATTGGATAATCTCCAACCACAGGTTCCCAAACATTAACAAAATCAAATCCTAATGTTTCTGATAAGAAGACTGATGATTGTAGATTTTCTATAGTTGTAGAAATAGTATTTGCGCTATTTTGAATATAACCTGTAGTAATCAATTGAGTATTTAGTCTATATAACTCAGAAGTATTTCCTAGATTTCTTCCAACAACACGACCTAAATATTGAGATCCTGAATTTCCTTCAATTTCCAATGTCACATTGCCTGTTGCAAACACTTCAAAAACATTACCTCCACTTGCATTTAAGCCAACTAATCCACCTGTATAAGTATTTATAGTAACTGTTGCTAAAAAACCTGTAGATGTATCTACATCATTTAAAACATTACCTGTTGCATAACTTTGACTGATTGTCCCCATATTGTATCCAACTAATCCACCTACATAAGTTGTACCTGTACTAGAGGATAAAAATGAAGTTGATACGCTTGAATTTAATGTAACATTTACTCTAGCATAAGAGTTAATAATAGTACCGTTGTTTCGTCCTACTAATCCACCTGCATAAAGTGATAGTGAACTACTATTAAAGATTCCACTATTAACTATGTTACCACCATTAATTTGTGAGTCGAGTACTTCAACATTTGATATTGTCCCATTATTAGTTCCTACTAATACACCAATATATGTAGTTTCATTCGTGTTACTTCCACCACTATTATCTGTTTGGGTTACAGTGACATTTTCTACATTTACATTAGATATTTCTGAATCAACACCTGTATTAATAAATATTCCTATTTCAGTACCTGGGGTTGTGTTTGTGTTGTTTATTGTAAAACCGCCAATGGTATAACCATTACCTTCAAATGTTCCTGTGAAATTAGAGATTGGATCAAACTCATTATTCTCATAAGTAGATAAATCAATATCACCTACTAAAACATAATCACCATCTAAAGGTAAGTCTCCATTTAATAAATCTATTAATACTTCTTCTGTAAGCACTGTAGATCCAGGGGGAACAAACGGCCAGTTTCCTATATTAACTGTGGCGTTATTTTGTGTGAAACTACCTTGAATCGTGCTTGCCCAATATGCAAAAGTAATGGTAAAATTACTCATCACCAAAATGATCAGTAAAGTTAAAATGATTGATTTTCTTTTTTGAGTTATACTTTTCATATGATCACCAAAATTGCATAAAAAAATACCAAATAAATTTGGTAGCTGGCTATCTTTATGTAAGACCCTATAGTTTTGCGTCACTAGATTGCTCTAGTTTTGCCTTTATCTTTTTAAATTATAACATAAAAAGATAATTTAACTCAAGAGTTTATATAATTAATAATTAATATTTTGTATTAAAAAAGCTCTTTTCATTTCCGAGTTGAGCATTTTAAGATCATAAGTGTCTAATTGTCTCGATATCTTCAACTGATAATTTGAAATCAAAAATATCAATATTCTCAAATTGATGTTTTTTGTTGTGAGATTTAGGAATCACAACTAATCCTTCATTGACTTGATAATTTAAAATAATTTGATTCCATGTTTTATCATATGTTTTTGCGATATCTATTAATACATCTTTAGTCTTAGCATCCATTTTCGCAAATGATTGATAAGCTTCAGGAATAATATCATTGGCTTTACAAAAATCAATTAATGATTGTTGATGTTTACCAGGATATGATTGAAATTGATTGATTACGGGTTTAATTCTCGCATGATTGATTAAATAAGTAAGTTGTTCTTCATTAAAATTAGACACACCAATAGATTTTATCAATCCTTGATCTACAAAAGTTTCTAATACACGCCACACGCGTAGGTTTTCTTCATTTGATTCAAGAGGAAAATGAATCAAATACAAATCAATATATGATAAATCAAGTGCTTTAAGTGATTGTTTGACATGATATTCAACAAGCTCATTAGTTTCGTTATATGCTTTATCCTCTGGAATTTTCGAAGTAATAAAAAACTCACTTCTATCAATCATTGATTCTTTAACGGCTTTCCCTATCACTTCTTCATTACGATAGTAAATTGCGGTATCTATGAGTCTATAACCTAATTGGATTGCAGAAAGAAGTTCTTTTGTATCATAAGTGATTTTCCCATAAAAATCATTATTTTCTTTTCCAAATGTATTTGTTCCTGTGCCTAATACAGGAATTTTTAATCCATTATTCATTGTGAAATATTTCAAATTAACACATCCTTTTCTTATCTATTTCCTATCAATTTAAATAATTGATCGAGTTCTTTTTTTGTTAACTCTCTATATTTTCCTGTTGGAACATCTAGATGAATATGCATGATTCTAATACGTTTTAGTGATACAACTTGATAACCAAAGTGATCACACATACGTCTTATTTGTCTATTAAGTCCTTCTGTTAATATAATTTTAAATGTTTTTTCCCCAATTTGTTTAACTTGACATGGTTTTGTTACTGTATTTAAGATAGGAACGCCTTTAGATATATTCTTAAGAAAATCTTCTGTAATCTTTTTATTAACAACAACTATATATTCTTTTTCATGATTGTTTTCTCCGCGAAGAATTTGATTTACGATATCACCATCATTGGTCATGAGGATTAATCCTTCACTATCTTTATCAAGCCTTCCAATATGGAATATTCTCTTATGGTAATTGATAAAATCTACAATATTACCCTTAATGGCTTGATCTGTAGTAGATGTAATGCCAATTGGTTTATTAAATGCCAAATAAACAAACTCATTTTGTCTTTTAATAGGTTTATCATCAACAGTAATTAAACATTGTTCTGTTACCTTTGAACCGATTACTGCAAGTTTTCCATTGATTTTAATTCGTTTTTGTTCAATCAATCTATCCGCTTCTCTTCTTGAACAATAACCTGATTCACTTAAGTATTTGTTAATTCTTGTTTCCACGTATAGTTGACCTCTCTTAGTGGTTTTATGATTGTTATTAATCTATGTATTATTATACATGATTGATGTTAATCTTGCATGTTAATCATTAAAAAGCTCTTCTTAACTGTAAGAAAAGCTTTACATATGTACACTAGTGATATAGCACTGTCAAAAAACTTTAACGAAGCTATGTTATATTAAATTTTTATTATTGACTATAGCAAACTAATTTTCACATGTCATTTATTCTTAATTACCATTTTTCAAATTTATTAATTGTACTAATAGATTAGGTAAATTTTCTTTAACCGTATCATAAACAACATTCATGTTAATTTGATCATAATCGTGAAAGATGCGATTTCTAAAACCATACATTTCATGCCAAGAAATATTTATAGCGGAATCTTTTAAACTTGATGAAATTCTATAACTAGATATCTCACCAATTTGTGACAAATTGAATACGACTGCATCTATGACAAGTTGATTTTGATTAAACTCTTCTTTTGAATTAATCTCTTTCATATAGTCCAAAATAAATTCAATATGAACTATAATCTTTGATAATCATTTAATATCTCTATCGTTCATAAAGGACAAGCCCTTTCATGATATTTTCATAGATTTCAGAATTATTATCAATTTGAGATAAATGGATGAGATCTACTGATTTAACCAATGCATTATTCACATCTTCAAGCAAGCCAAAGAATTTTATGCCCTTTATGTCTCCATCGACTACTAAATCAATATCACTAAGTGGTTCTTGTTTACCTTTAGCATATGATCCATATAAAATAATCTTGTTTAAATCATATTTAATAGTTAAAGGTAATAAAGCATCTTTGATTTGATTTACTTCATAAATGCCTTTTGTCTTGGTAACAATACCGTTTTGATTTTTGGGATATTGTTTTAAATAACTATATACCATTTTTTCAACCCATGGACTAGGTGTGCGTTTGCCACTTTCCCAGTTTTCTATGGTTCTTAGTGGTATGTCGGTGATTTCACTCAATTCTTTTTGAGTTAACCCATATTCTGCTCTAGCTTCTTTAATCATTAAATCCATATTTTCTCACCTCAACTATATAATACCACTCATTGGGTGGTTTGTAAAGATTAATATTAGATGAAATCAGTTAGTCCTCCACCAAGGAGGCATATGAGTTCTTGATTTTTTAATAATATTGACACTTTGTGCATATGAATTTAGTATACAAAAAAATGTAGTAATTATGACATTTTCATTCCGCCATTTTACTACATTTTAGCACCGCCATTTACAAAATCATTTTACCTTTATATTATTCAGTATCAAATATGACAAACAATATGACCACAGTCATATATTCAAACATACCTTTTTTTATATAATTAAACTAAAGAAGGTGAAAAAATGCAGCATTTACATCAAAAAAATGATTTAAAAAACCATTGGAAAAGTATTCAATTAGATTTATTATCTAATGCTTGCTTTGAGGTGCTAGATAATCAAATATCAAAGTTTGATCAGGTTGTTTTCTTCCTTTTATCAAATAAAAATGATATATCAAAAGATATGTTTACATATTGGACAAATCTTGGATGTCGTATGATAGTACTAGCCCCAAAGAACTTAAAACAAGATGTAGTCTCTATAGAAACATACATCATTCATCATTTAAACCACATATCAAGAGATTGGCATGATCTTCATTTTGTGACTGATGATACTTTTTATGATCACACCTTATACCTTTCTTCAAAATATGTTTTTAAATCCCTTTATATGATCACTTCTAAACCATTTAAAGACATCATAGAACATATGAAAACTTCAAAAGATATACCCCTCATCATAAACATTGAAGCAGAAAATCACCATGACTTGCACATGATGGATCATTTAATCTCATTTAATCAAAACCATATTTTAGTATGTATAGCATCAAGTAAACCATTTGTTTTAATTAAAGATAAAGTAAACCTAATACATGATATATATAAATACACTTCTTTACTCCAAGATAAAAGGAAGGATAACAATGAATCATGATCAATCAATGTGAAATCTTAAAGCATCTTGGCTCTGGAAAAAGTGGAGATTCCTATCTTATTCTTTGTGATGGCACATATTACGTCTATAAGAAAATGCATCACAAGCCTTTTATAAATGGTCATACGTTTACAATCGAAGATGAACTGAACTCATATCATATATTAAAGCAGTTTAGCCTTAATATCCCTACGCTCATTTATTATGATTTAAAAGCGTCATACCTCATAAAATCGTACATTGAAGGTGTCACATTAGCTGAGTTTATCACAAAAAACCCATACCCATTAGCACTTTATCAACAAACATACGCAACGTTTAAACATATTGAAAAAAAAGGATTCAATATAGACTACTTCCCTACAAATTTCATCATTGCAAACAACAAACTCTATTACATCGATTATGAAATCAATCCTTATCAACCTACATGGAGTTTTTTATCTTGGGGCATTCATTATTGGTTTAATCGAAAAGGATTCATCCGTTATTTAAAAGATCATAGTCAAGATCATATCCTTCTTAATCATCATGATGGTATACCAATCAAGATGCATCATAAGAAAGTATATCAAATATTTATGTCTATGATACATACTGAAAAAGGAGAACAAATAACATGATACATTTAGTGTATTGCGATCAAAAAGCAAAGGTACTACAAAAATTACTAGATGGCACGAAAACGAAATTGATTAGAGGTGCGACAGGTAGAAAACTACCCTATGGCAGAGTTAATGTAGGTGAGACACTATATTTTGTGGAAACAGACGCTACAAAAACGATAAAGGCTAAGGCTACAGTATCTTCTGTTTATTTTTCACCACCTCTAACTCATGAAGAATCTAAGTCTATCATTTTATCAGAACAACCATACTTAAATCTAACCGATGAGCAACAAAAAAGATGGATCGGAAAAAAAAGACTTTCCATCATTGAAGTATGCAATGTCATTAAATTAGATGAATCTTTGATCTATGATAGAAAAGATAATATGGATGATTGGATAACAGTAGAAGTCTTAGATGACATACTGCTCTTTACATCAAAGCCATATCAAAGTGTGAAGATCCATGATTAGTATAAAAAATGTACTCACTAAACACACAAAACTTAACTTAATGTGTATTGAAGAACTTAGTATGGGTTTTACAAAAGACAAAAAGTTTAAACTCACTGATGTCAATGGTACTGAATATTTCATGCGTCAAAGTGAGAAAACTCAAACATATGATAAGCTTAAGCATGAATATGAATTATTAGCTTATCTTAACGAGAAAAACTTTTTTTCTCCAAAACCTCTATATTATTTTCAACACGCAAAAAATGTATATTTAATTACCAGTTTTATAAAGGGAAGTAAGCTTTCTGACATGATGCAACGCTTAACGAAAAATGAGCAGTACGATCTAGGAACTAAAGCTGGATTGCTATTAAAATCATTTCATGAACTCTTTAAAATAGAAGTTCCTTTGGATTCATTCATACAGCGAAAAATGACTGAATATATGACACCTTTTGATCAAAAGTCATGTGCTAAAGAATATCAAATACTAACTACTTATGTATCTGAAAATCTTCATCTTATACCTTCAGTATCATCGATCATGGAGCATAGTGATTTTCATTTGGGCAATTTACTGATTGATCAAAAAGTGCTTTATATGATCGATTTTAATGGCTCTCATGTAGGTATCATCCATGATGAATTCTATAAACTAGAACTATTTGATTTTGATATTAGTCCACACTATGTAAAAGGTGTATTCGATAGTTATTTATCCTCTATTGAAAAGGTTGGCTTTTTTAGACTCCATAAGGTGTTCTTAGCAATTAGTCTCATACAAGCACTCAGATGGGGTTCTAAAGAAAAGCAGGATATATATCAACATGAAATCAATCGAGCAAGAAGAATCATTGATGCTTATGATCAATTTGAATCTGTATTTCCAAACTGGATGATATAATGTAAAAAGATATTTGGCATCAAATCAGCCAAATATCTTTTTTAGTACAATTCTGATTTTTTAAACCATTGATTAGATGTTAAATGCTGCGATATCATAATTACAATCATAACCAGGGTAATTGATGCAAGTATGACAAAGAACAGCCAAGTAGAATCCATAAAACTAAACATCAAATTGAATAGCCATGTCACTAGTGCACTTTCCAATAAGATAATGAGCCCAAAATGTAAATTGCTGTGTGGTGATCTGTTAAATCTTAAACTAAGATGCTTTAATTTAGGATGCACACTTTGTTTTCTATTCAAATAAAGTTTTTGTAAGTATAATAGCCACAACATAATAGTTACAACCAAACATGTTAATGCTGGAATGAGTAGATATACAGATTCTAAAACTGTCATATACAAACTTACACTTATAAGTTCTAAACATAATAAGAAATAATTGACTAAAAGCACTCTAAATAAAACGACTTGATCTTTAGGTGTTACAAGCACTTCTTTCACCTCCTTTGCTCATAATTATAAGTTGTTTTGCTAATGCAAACACTGTACCAAATAAAGCTGTTATAAACATGATCATTAAAAGTTGTTCATAAGCATGAGGCGCTATTGCATATAAGAGATTATAAGATTGATTTTGTAATATAATCACAGCTATCATTAAGCATATGGATAAAATGCCATTAAGTGTAACAAATTTTGACAGCTTGCTTGTCTTGATCTTTGTCATTAAATAAACGAGTCTAGCTGCAATATATATAAATAAAGCGGATAAGTATGTAAGCACAATTGTCACCCATTGAATCTTATAAAGACCAGATAACTCTAAATCATGATAGGTATTAAATGCATCTGTCAACTCTGCAAAAAAGGGATAACTTCTTTGACTGTTTGTTAAAATAACAAACCCAGACATTTCATAGGGATCGACATGATAATATGCCATATATCCTCTACCTTGTCCACCATGTGATATGATTTTTTCATTTTGATGTTGATTGATGAATAATCCAAGACCATAGCCATGATAAACATTGTTATAATACCCTATGTCTTGGATTTCAATGTTCAACATTAAATCAACAAAATCAGAACTTATCATTTGGTGTTTCAATAGTTCAATTAAAAAGGTTGCATAATGACTTGAAGTTGTATAAAGACCCCCTGATGCAAGTTCTGGATATCTGTAAGGTGCGACTTCTTGATGCTTTAAATCATATCCAAATGAAACATCCATATGGATGAGATCTTCTTGTTCGAAATTAATGGCATTAGATGGTAAAAAGAAACATACATCTTTTGCATAGGCACTATAAGTCATTTGAGATTTTTCTTCAATAATCATCTCTAATATATGATAGCCAACATTCGAGTAATGAAACCCATTATTTCTTTCTTCATCTGCTAAATCCATCAAAATGGATGAACTTAAAGAGGGGATGTGATTGTCATATAAAGCATACATCTTGTTATAATCTCCTGTTGGCATGCCACTTTGATGTGTCAGTAATGCTCTTACGGTAACATCGTGATAAATGCTCGGTATTTCCTTAAGGAAATCTTCGGGCAAAATGGTTTCTAATGATTGATCAAGTGATAATTGATTCGCTTCAACAAGTTTTAATATCATGACAGCGGTCATTGTTTTTGTCATGGATTGCGCATGAAATACTGTATGATCATCAACCCTTTTTTTATGTGTCCTAGAAGAAACACCTTTTGAGATTGTTTCGATTATCTCTCCTTGATTAAAATAAGTTAACTGATATCCAGGTATCTTTTCTTGTCTCATATAATATGTACCAATCTCATCTACTTGATCTATCCAGCTATTTGCATTTTTATCTAACTTTAGTTTGGGCGATTGAAACCATAATAATATCACACATAACAAAAACCACAATAAAAGATGTTTGATTAATATCATTATTTTATGCATATTTCTGACCTAAACTTTCCAAATCGATATGTTCTATTTTTTTAATTGCCAAAACTAAGGCTAGTATAGTCACAAGTATAGATGATATAGCTGGTATGAAATAATCCATAACATCTAATTCATTTGTAACTGCCATGAGATTCATTAAACCGGTCGGCATGTACATATCAATCTTTAAGAGATTGCCTATTCCAAATAAAATCATCACTAGAGCATATGTCATAATCATGGTGCTTACACTTTTTTTCATGTATGATCCAATTAAGATTAGTAAACTCACTACAAATGACATAAAAAATCCATAAAAGATGATTAACCTTAATAAATAATTAAAACTGATTTCAAATTCAAACATTACACCTGTATAGGTATAGCATATGAATATGGAAATAGTCCCCATCAAAAATACATATAAACCATATAAAACCCATTTAATAAGTACTTGATGTTTTGTTTTTATATCGTATAATCTTGTAAACAAAACGGTTTTTTGACGATACTCACTTGGTATAAGTGGTGCTAAGAGGATGCAAACAACCAATGTACCAATTTCAAGAAAATCACTTAAAAACGATGCAAAAACACCTTTTTGTGTTAAATCAAGTATGTCTTCAATCTCGAGCTCAGTGAGTCCCATCATGTTTTTAAAAAGCAATTCTGGGAGTATATATTTCATCATCAATGGTGTCATAATCGCTAATAATACAAAGACAATCATTAGGATGAAAAATTTTTGGTTTCTTATACCATAAAGTATTTCTTTATAAAAGATTTGCTTCATGCTTTGTTACCTCCGTTAGCAAGTCATCTAGTGTCTTTTTCAGAAACTCAATTCTAGAAAATTTGAGCTGATATTTAGCAATGTAGGACAAGATGTCTTGATATGCTTTATCGTTATGAAGTGTAAGCTTTAATCTATTTTGCTTGCTCTCAATGGCTATCACATCGTCCAAATTAGAAAGAGCATTGATATGTTGATGATTAGGTTCATCTAATAAATCAATTTGAAGATAGATTTTGTCATGTTGGTTTTTTTGATCATCCATTTTTCCTTTATAAACCAATCTACCTTGATGAATCATAATAATCTCATCAGCAACATGTTCAATATCAGAAAAAATATGAGATGAAAAAATAACAGATTTGCCTTCTCTTTTTAACATCTTTACAATATGCATTACGTCTCTTCTACCATCAGGATCAAGTGCGGATGTCGGTTCGTCTAATAAAAAGATTGCGTTATCTTTTAACAATGCTGCTGCAAGTCCAACTCTTTGCTTCATCCCTCTGGAAAATCTACTCATGATTCTGTTTTCGTGTTCCTTTAGATTCACCTTTTCTAAAAGTTCATCTACTTTTTTTGGATGCTTTCCCAAGGATAAAAAAGTTAAAAATTCACGAGGTGTCATCCACTCATACAAAATAGGTACTTCTGGCAAGTAACCTACATTAGAAGTATTTACTTTTTTGTCATCAAGAGAGACTGTCCCTTGATCACACTTTAAAAACCCAGATATCAAATGAAGACACGTTGATTTGCCTGCCCCATTCTTTCCAATAAAGCCATAAACTGTCTTGGGTCTTATATCAAATGAAACATCATCTAAAGCTTTGACATCTTTAAATTCTTTTGATAAGTGTTCGACTTTAATCATGATAATCACGAACTTTCCCATACATGATAAATAAAATTGAGCCTATCGTACCTCCGACTAATCCAATCCACAGCCATGCGGTTTTGCTTAAACTTCTCACACCATTTTTTTGAATCGATAAAATGACATATATAGCTAACGAAATTTGAATCAACAATAACGGCATAATAAATAATAAAAACATTGTGTCATCAAACATATTTTCCACTTCCTTTCACCTATCATTTTATAATCTTAGTCTTTATTTCTTTAGTGACTAAAGTCATATTGAAGTCATAAAAAAAAGTCCTTATAGGACTAGAGTAAATATAATTGAATTAAAAACCAATTCTCTTTAATTGAATAATTGCATTGCTTCTATCTGTAACATCAAGCTTTGTATAAATGGTGCTCATATAGTTTTTTACTGTGCCTAAAGATAAATAGAGGATATCTGAAATTTCCTGATTTGTTTTCCCTTGAATCAAATGCTTTATAATATCTTGTTCTCTTGATGTGAAATCATCTTTATTTAAGTGATGATCAATTGTTGGTAAATGCGTGAATAATTTTTTCGCTATTTGATTTGGCAAAATAACATGGTCGTTCATCGCATCAAAAATGGCATCTTTCAATTTTTCGATATCGATATCTTTTAATAAATATCCAGAAGCACCATAGTTCATAGCTTTGATGATATACTGATCATCATCAAATGTTGTAAGCATCAAAATTTTAATCTCTGGGAACTCATGCTTGATGATTTTAGTTGCTTCTACACCATCCATTATAGGCATTCTAATGTCCATTAGTATGAGATCTGGCTTAAGTTGATAAGCTAATAGATAAGCATCTTTTCCATTTTCTGCTTCTCCAATAACTGATATATCTTGATGATGGCTTAAAATCGATTTTAAGCCATTTCTAATGATCGCTTGATCATCAACCAACATAACTTTTATCATGACTTAAATCATCCTTTCGCTCATTCGGTAAAGGCAACTTCATATGCATGCTAAATCCTTCGTTCAAAGAAGATTCTATCTTCAACAATCCACCAAAAACACTGACTGTATCTTTGATTCCAGATAATCCAAAACCTAAAGTCACTTTGTCTGTTCCAATGCCATCATCTCTAAACACAATATTTATATATTCTTTTTCTTCAGTAATAAGGATATCTATATGTTTTGGTTTTCCATACTTCAAACTATTTGTTGAAAACTCTTTAGTCGTATTGAGTAAGAATCTTTTATAAATGGTAGGCAGCTTTATCTTTGTTTCCACTTCAATATGAAAATCAATAGGTTGATCTATTAATAAATCGGTAAGCAACGTGTCCAAGGCTTGATCGAAATGATCTAAATCCACGTCATTCATGTTATGGACTACCGCCCTAATTTGGTTTAGTCCAGTTTTTACCTGCGTTCTCACAACGTCTAAGTCAGATTTATTTATCTTCAAATCTACATCCAGCATCTTCTCTAATGTGATAAGTGCTGCAGTCAAATGATGACCTACTGAGTCGTGTATTTCATGAGAAATTCGATATCTTTCAGTTTCTATGCTTAGTTTTTCTATTTTTAATTGCTGTTCTAAGAGGATTTTGTTTTTCTCCTCCAGTAGATCATTTAAAAGGATTTGTCTTTTAAAGCTATAAAAGATGATGAAAACTAATATGGCTGCAACCAAATTAACAATCAAAATGCTAATGGTCTGCTCATTAAAGACGCCATTAAACACATAAATCGACTTCCAAATATTAGTGATGGCTAAAAGTCCTAAAGAAAACATAACAACAATGATCATTTTGTGATATGGTGTGTTTAATAAAATGAGTGCTAGTACATTGATTAAGATAAGCTGTGTATTAAACTCAAAAATAAGCATTTCGACTATCATAGCGGTCATGATCATTACTGATGCGAATAAAAAACGAATGTATTTTTTATACTTTATGATCTCAAAATGGTATATCATCATCAGGATATACAATATACCAAGTAAAACACTAATCCATGAACCAAACGTTTTATCTAAATTATTAAAGATATTCTGAATTGAAAATACTTGGTATGAGAATATAATCATATAAAACATAGTCATATTATTCAGTGGATGAATATCTATGTTTTGTGCTTTTCTATTTTTATAGTGCATATATGCAATAAAAGGAAAACCAAAAAGCACAATGCATAATGAAAGGAAAACTGATTTAAGTGCGTGCTTATGATGTGTCTTAATGGTTTCTTTGATGTAAACATACTGAAAAAGCACTTGGATTAAAATACCTGGAAATATTAGTGGAAAAACCTCATAAAACGACATAGTCATATCCCTTTATTTAATCAACTTAATGCATTGATAACTTTATCTATGAATACAATGTTTAATAAAGATCCTAAAGCGTGGACTAGAAAAATTAGATAGGCGTATCTTTTATCAATTGATCATGTCATGCTTCATAGATTGTTAACCCCAAAATAATTCATACTGATTAATAAATGAAAATTAAATCTCATTACTTTTTAAAAAATTATTTTAGCACACAAGCTAAGAACTACATCTTTTTCAACATGGCATCCAAAAAAAATTCAATTTTAGATCTTATTGAAGAAAGTAATCCATGTAATTATCTATGCCTGCGATTTATAGTGTTATATAGTATATTTTATCAAAAAAACTCAGTACATCAAACATGTCAGAGTTTTTTTGATGAAATACGATGAATTAAATTCTATCGAGTTTGATTCTTTTAGGTTACCATTGATCAAATCTAGTCTCGAAATTATAGGCATTTTCTCTTAGAAAACAAGATGATCCTATCAAGAGGCAATCCCTCTGCTCTTTGATAACCATCAACTTTGAGAACTTCAAAACCTTGCATTTTTTGAATCCATGCTTCTGTTGATAAATTATATGAGCGAATCACACCGTTCATCTCATATAAATTTTCTTCAACTTCTATCATTTTATATTTTTCAATCAATGTTTGGTCGAGAAAAAAATTGAGTTTCAAAAGAAATATACCTCCAGGTTTTAAAATGCGTTTTACGTGTAAAAGGATATCATTTGATATCATAGGTGGTAACACATCAATGACATTTGAACATATAATTCCATCAAAACTCTCATCTTTTAAAGTACTTAAAAAAGATTCATCATTCACAATAAAAAACAAATCTTTTATCTTTGACAAGCGTTTAGTCTGATTAGCTATATGAATGGCGTTTGTTGAAGTGTCAAATCCAATGCCAGTTTCCATTCTAGATCCTAAAATGCTACTAAGCATTAGACATATGCCCGTGCCACATCCAATATCCAACACATTCTCGCATGTATCTCCTACAATTTTTAGATATCGGTTTAATATCGAATCCCTTTCTAAACCCCTTTTTTTTATGGATATTGGCTCTCTTTCTTCGAAAAAGTGATTCCAAAATAAAATTGATTGTTCCTTTTGATTCATAAAAATCCTTTCATTTATCCTCTAGGATGACATTGAAAAAGTCAACACTATGTAGATGTTTAATCACCCAATCATCATTTTTCTTTTCTATAACACCATGCAATCGAATTGGCCATGTAAACGTATAACCAAACGCCATTTCTTTATACTTAAGTGCAATATCTCTTCTAATTTTAAACAGTTTAGTCTTATAATCATCGCCATTATTTAAGATGGCTAGTAAATGTTTTTTTAATGATGACTCTATACCTTCTTTTGAAGTTTCTTTTTTTAGCGTGGCATAAACACTAAAACAGCTTCTGATTGAATATAATTCAAGGCTTTTCCACCTTATACATTTTCTTAATTATACCACAATCTTTAACCTTAGAAAACCTGCACTTCATTATTTTATCAAGAGAAAAATGGCTAAAGATATAATTTTACCACGGCTACCACGTGTACCACGCCAAAAATAAGAGACACCTCCAAATTTATATAGACATAAGTTGTAATTTTACTGTAACTTTCAAAATCTTGAATATCATTCCTTGATTGCGTTTGAAATCTACTTATTTATAGATAAGTTTTAAGCTCAAGCACACTTTTCATGGACACTGCGTCAGATTGTCATTTTTTCGACTTTTCATTTTTAACCTCTAATTGCACCGATGGCTCATCAAAGACAATAAAAGCCACTCTCACGTGTGAGAATGACTACTCGGTTAAGTATGGTGACCCGTAGGGGTTCACGTTTTTTTCAGTGTTTGACAGACTAGACTGGTATGAATATCTTTATTTCACGTATAGTTTTGGTAGCGTTATGTTAATTATTAATAGGTTTAAAATATGCATTAATGTTAACTCTTACTAATATTAAATTTTGAATCCCTTGTCTTAAAATTATCAGCACATTTCTCAGATATTATCTTATATCGTGCTAAACATAATATTATGTACTTTTCCTTTACGATATGACCCGAACAAAAGCTGACACTGGTTGAAATCGAGATTAAAATTATACTATCTATTAAAATTCCATCTAGTATTATACTGATCGTGATTACTTATATAATACTCTACTAATGCTTCAAGCAAAACTTTATTTGATGATATCATCTCACATTTTCCTTTATTTACCGCAATATTCAATAGATTAAAATTATTAGTTTTATTATATGCAAACTCACATAACTTAATTGCCTGCTGCTCTCCTCCATAAAAAATTAATTCTTTTGGACTAACAATCAAATAGTGTGGTAAAACCCCGGGTTCACTTTCTGCAAATGTTGAAAATTCCCATTCCGGAACCGCTGGAGTATCAGTCAAAACAAACATCTTGTTTACTTCAGCAATCTTCGATATCTTAAAATAATAAAATTTTAGTTTCAAATTTCTTCCAACTTTATTGTTGATTAAATTTTTAATGTTATCAAAATACATTTTATCTTTAGTCTTGTTTGGATTAATAAAACTTTGAATTAACATGAATGTATATAATGCTTGTTTTTCATCTATAGTCATACTTTTTATTTCCAGTGCAACTCCAGTTGAAAGATTACTATTCACCAGTTGACTAATAAGATTAGAAACTGTATCTTCTATATGTTTTAGTTTATTTTCAAAGTCATTATCCCAGCCTTTAAATTTAGAAAAAACTTTATCACTTTTATTTTTGTACTCATGGGTTTCAAAATTATAATAATATAGCGGTTTTCCTTTAATTTTGAACCTGTTAATTATAAACTTGGGTACATAATGTTGTCTGTTTGCCATTTCCCCTCCATTTAATAATAGATTATAATTTAATCGATTTGTTTTGGATATATGTTTCTTTTGATTTAGTTGATAGCAATGATGCCTCAATAATTTTTGAATCAACATTCATGAAGTGCTTGTCGCCAATTGAGTTCAAATCATATTTCGTATTCAAGAAAATATATTTTTCGTTATAAGATACTTTTCCATTTATGACTTTATACCCAATAAACCTATCAATAGCAGTCCTTGAGACACATGATAGCAAATAATCAAAAACAAGAAATCCATTAAATTTCTTTGTTTTTAAATCGTCTTCAATTAATTTGATAATACTCTCAAAGTCATAGATGGTATTAAGAGCAATCATGACTATATCATTATTTCGCTCTAAAACAGTATGTCTTTCCAACATCATCACCCCTAGTAATAATTACTTATAGTAATTATGATATCTTTAATTTTCTCTTTACTATCTTCTGAGTTCAAAAATCTAGTGTCTTGTAATTCTGGATTCCCGAAATGCGCGTAGACATGTCTTGTGCCTGTGTATAGATTATAGCTCTCTTCTATTAGTTTTACTTCTTTTTCTTTACCAATAACTTTATGTGCATTTTGTAATGTGTACACTCCTAATGAGTCTTTATCGAAGTAGTGAAAACTGCCATCAGTTACTGATATACCTAAAACTTCTTTAAACATTACTTTTAAATGCCCTTCTAATGCACGTGTTGCAGGGATAATCAAATAACTCAAATCTCCAAAATCCTCAAAATCTTGTACATAATTATACATTGCTTGAATTATCAATCTATATACTTGGATATCAACTCTTTTACTCTTAAAAACTGGAGCAATAGTAAATAATGCGTTTTCTAATCCTTCTTTATCAATTTTAGTTTTAAACTGTGCATTCAATATAGGTAAAATATTTTCTACTCTACCGAAATCATTTAGATGAGAAACTACCAACGCGAAAAGCGGCTCACTATTTCCTCTCTCTACTAATAATGCATTACCAGATTCTAATTTGTATTTAGTAATAACGATTTTTGCCTTTTCATAAAAACATTTATAAATTACATGATTACTCTTATTTTCAAAGGTATACTCAAAATTACTATAGGCATCTTTCATTTCTTTTAGCATTTTAATGATGTCTTTATCACTATATCTATAACTTGTAAATCCCCACTTTGTTTCCACTGATGGTTTCAAGGATTTTATTTCATTTGACGCCAAAGTATCAGCTAACTCATTATACTTGATGCCCGAGTGCCCTTTTACATGCATAAAATCAATATTTATCTTATCTTTAACTTCCTTTAAAAAATTGACAAAACGTATTGCTACATGTGTTTTTGCTTTAAACTCTTTGCTGGCCCACTTGCCAATTCCATTATAGTCGTAAAAAATTCTAATTGTATTGTATTTGAAATAAATTGCTCTATTAATAGCTTCAATCACGGCTTCAATTTCACCGGTAATATTTCTACTTCCATAAGAGTCTTCTATAAACCCCCCTTTGGTAACTTCATTACCATTACAATCTATATACACAATTCCATATGAAGATATATTCAATTCTTCATCAAATGATCCATCAGTGAATGCATTTAGACTGTTACATTCAACTAACAACTCAATGGTTTTTTCTGATTTATTCTCAGGTGATTCAGCTTTAAGATATATTTCTGCTTCTTCTTTATCTTTAAATGACTTATATTCTTGTCCTTTATATCCTTCTATTTGTTCTTTACATTCTTCCCACGTGTCATAAATACCTGGTTTATGACCTTTTTTAACTGCATAGAATTTTTTCATACAGATCCTCCTTTTAAAACAATTCCTGTATAACTATTAGTTTTCTTAGCCTTATCATAAGATTCAACTATTAAGTATTCTATCTTTTGCTTAACCTTTAAATTTTTAGCAAACTGTTTTGGTATAAATACTGAACTATTATCTATTATTGACCTTACAAAAGCATTTCCTGACTTTGTAACATTGCTAACAATTCCTTTATGAATCAAATTACTAGAAACAGCTTTGCAAAAATCAAGTATTTTCTTACAGACTTCATCTTTAGCTTTTGTTTCAATGACTAATTTACCATCAAAATTGTAATTTGGTTTTATCTCATTGATATAGAATTCTGGATAGTATTTCCCAAACCAATCAAATATGTACTTTAATATATATAATTCATCATTTTTTATACCCACATTAAGAATTTCGATTATATATGATGTAACTATTTCAACATCATCACACAGGTGTCTAATTGGCAAGTACAAATAATACTTGATTCTTTTATGAATTAATAATTCTTTCAATATGTCTAAAGCGTCCTTCCCTTGTTCTCTTGAAAATAGCAATTTAGACATATTATACTTTACAAGATTTCGAAGCTCTTCATTTTCTATTTTTTTTATGGCTTCATCAAAAAATATTTTGGCTTCATCGATTTTTCCAAGTTCACAATATGCCTTTAAAATATCAAAATGGTGCATATCATAATCACTAAATTTTTGATTCTTATATGGTTCTTTATTTAAATATTTGGTATCAGATCTAAGAAGCCAAACTAATAGCTTTTCGTAATTTATCTGCTCTTTTTCCTTTATACTTTTCATGGCTTGTTTAATGAAAACAATATTCAGTTTTTCTTCTTCGGGTATACTATAGTGAATGATTTTTTCAAAAAGTATAAGTTTCATGTCTCCATTACATCTTATTTTATTTTTAATTAATATCTCATAGGCAAATTTTCTAATTGAAATTCTATCATTATGTGTTAAAGCTTCATCATCTATAATATCTAATAAAAGATTCAATGCTTTTGCACAGTCTTCCAATGCAACATAAGAATATGAAATAATTACCAAATCTTCAATAGTAAATTTTTTTAGATCGTTTTCCAGTTCAAAAACCTCTATGATTTCTGAATATTGTTCTACTTTATACATCTCTTTTATCATTTTTATCCCCCAAATAAAGTTCGATTTATTTTCTTAATTATATCATAATTTAGTTGCTTAAAAAACTTGCCCTTAAGAATTTTAGAAAATAGAGACTTGAAATTCTTTTCAAAGTGAGTTTTACCACGCATATCACGTATACCACACCATATTTTTATGAAAACCCCTAAAACTTATATCAACATAAATTGGTATTTTTGTTGTCTTTTTTAAACTTTGTATTAATTTCTAAGGATGCAATGAAATTTTGCTTATATTATCATAAACTTTCCAATAACAGGTGTTGCCTTCTTATTTGGATATTTTCGTTTCAAAATAGCAGTTTTGAGCGTTTAAAAAAAATTAGTTTTATACTCTGAGAACATGCTTTATATTCAAATGCAAAAATAGCTTAACAAGAGTAAAAAAAACCCTTCCCATGGGTGAGAAGAGCGTTTCATAATAATATTGGTGACCCGTAGGGATCTCGAACCCGTATACATAAAAAACTAAAATCCAAAAAACATAAAAACTATACCTAAAATAATAGCTAACACCCCAGCTAATCTCTGAATAATTATAGCTCCTTCAGAATATGTACGCTCACCTTTTAATCTAAAAATATCTTGAAAGTATAAAAATGCTTCTGGTTTTACTATCATAGCAATCCCCAAAAATATAAATATAACGCCAAAGAAAATTTCCATACCCCACCTCAACATTGATAATTTGATATCTATCGTTTTTATTATTATAACACATGAATAATGTTTTTCTACTGGATGATTACACGCATTAATCATTACAATTGATCCTATATCTTTACAAAAAAAATGTCCACCTCATGCATGAGATGGACGACATTAAAATTGTTGGTGACCCGTAGGGGTTCACGTTTTTTTCATTGACTATCAGTCTAGACTGATATGAATATCGATATTTCACGTATCTTTTTGTTAACCCTGTTAGGTTTATGAGGTATACTATTTCTTATCTTGTGCTTACTTTGACTCACCGACTATGCCTTCTTTATCTTACATTGTATTTGGATAATGTGAAATAGAGATTATTTATACAACTTGAGCATAGTTGAATAATACTTTGATATAACAATAGCTAGTTCTTTGCTTCTTTTATCTAAAAATAAATCTTTTTCAAAAAGAATAGTTGCCTTATCCTCAATCTGCATTAAACAGTAATATAATTTTTTGTATTGTTTATCACTTATAAACATAATGGGTCTAATAGATATTAGAAGTTCTCTAAGTCTTTTGGTAATGTTATCATAGTGGTTATTTGCAACTTTTTTATTATTTTTTTCGAGTGCATCAATAAGGCTAAAATACAAGTTTGGTAGTATTTCAATTGCGTTTGAGCTGAAAATTGTATTATCAAATTTACTCACAAATGAGATTTTATTATTTTTTTTATTAATAAATATAGTTATTAAAACGGCTGCAATCGCGATTACTAGTGATGCTAGAGCTATAACGTTTGATGGTGTATTCATTTTTAATCTCCTCAGTCTAAAATTTCATATCAGCAAGTATCTTTTGCTGAAGTTCATCCGAACTTGCTTTAATGACAATATATTTTTCTAACTCATTTTTGTTTATCTTTCCTAAAATTTCGTGAATTAGTCCTTGAGAAAATGATATAGCCACTTTTTCAATATGCTCTGGAAATAAGATCTCATTAATTTCGTTATATCGAAACTTTTCTTTTACTTGAGTTTCATATATCTTTCTTCCAAATGGATTTCCTGTTAATGTAACAATACTATTACTAAATATTAATTCAATTGTATTCATTTTAACTTTCTCCTTTTTATATTTCAAATATAAATGCTATATTAAATATTGTACCGGGAAAATATTTCTGAAGCTTCTGATAAGTTTCATGTGAGGGCGGTTCATTTATAAAATCATTCTTGTTATTAAACCCAATTGATCCGTCATCATTAATGTTAAGGAATTTAGGATAAAAAAACAAAGTTTTAGAACCGCTGTGAGCATAACAATATGTTGCTTTTTCAGAAACAATTCTACCTTGAAGTTTTTTTAGTAAAGTAGTTAACCCCGTACCGCCAGATCCCAATGAATCTTTTCTTGTTGATACATATTGTTGAAAAGCTGATATCATAGAAAAATCCTCAATTCCATATTTTTCACTAAAATATGCTTTTTGATTGGAATATGCTTTTTTGACAACGTCACCATTATTAATTATTCCAAAATCGTTTCTTCCTATTAACTCACATATTTTTTGACCTAGTAAAATATTAGTAATTGATACACTAGATAAATATATATAAAAGAATTTATTCTCAAATTTTTCAAATACTATTGAAATAATACTATCTCCATCAGAATGTTCAAGTGTATTATTTATGATTTCACCACACAATTCTTGAATCTCACTTGCAATATGTTTATTTGAAAAATTTTTAGTGGTAAGATATATATCCGTTGTATACTTAGACATCAAATCTGTTTCCAGATTTTCCCTATCGTTTTCACAAAATACCCTGTAGGAGTTTAAATCGGTATTTTTTGATTCAAATATGTCAAGAAAATCTGTATCTGATAACAACACATTATTATATTTTTTTAAAAGTGTATTTCTATATATCGGTTCTGCTTCTATTAGTTTTACATGATTTATAAAATTGTATTTGATTTCAATCTTCAAAGATTTCACAAGATAAAAAAATATGGTTTCCAATACAACTAATGTGCTTAAATCACTAATTGTTCGACATTTAATGTCGATGTTTACTTTATTAAGTCTTTTCCTAATATTAATCGAATAATTTATATGCTCAAGTATCATATATACAGTTCTGTTATCTAACATATCATAATCACTAATCAACTTGTCTTTGTGATATTGCTGATTTTTTTTATGATTTGCTGCTGTTGTTTTTTCAATTAGTAATTCTAAGTTTTTCAAATTTTGGATTTCCTTTCAATAAAGTTTATTTAAAAAGTTAAAAACGATTAGTCTCATTGCCATGAAATCAAACGTTAAACAAGAAATATCACCTCTTAATTCTATACTCTAAAAATCAAATTAATCAGCTTTTTCTTGTCTGTAATTGTATTCTGTTATATATCATACAATAATTTGATTTATACTATGTATTTACTTTTTTTGATATGATTTTAATACCTATTTTTTATATTTAATTATAATTCGTTTCACATGAGATCTCCTCTCTTTTTTGTCAATGATATTGTGATAGATCATATCATCAACAAAGGTCATCATCTTTTCAATCTCAATTTCTTTATCTATTGATTTTTCTTGATTGATGATTATGTTTCTTAGTTGATGGGTATTGATCACAAACACTTGATTGCTGTGAGTAACATCTCTTAAATATGCTTTAGATCCGAAAACAACTATATTATGTATGGGTATTTCTTTATGAATTTCCATTAATTTCAAAATTTTATTGATATGAGTTTGATTTTGTTTGATGGGGTTATAAAATGAGTGTTTAGATATATGGGTCTTTGTATATACCTTTCCGCTTTTTGATTTTTTTCGGTTTACATGTTTAACGGTCATTGTCCAGTTTTCTTGCTTTTCAGAACCAAAAATATGTCCATTGTAATTTTTTGCTTCAATGATATATAGTCCTTTAGATGTGATTAAGAGATTATCAATTTGTGCTGTTGATAAATCATCTTGAAACATTAGGTCTCTAAGTTCTAATCCACCTAACTGCTTGGCTAAACTCTTTGTGGTTCTATGGATCCGATTCTCTAAAGTCTTTCCTTTGCCTGTTGGAGTATTGAGGTAATAAAAATATCCAACAATGATTACGAATATTATTATAATCACATATTCCACTTTGTTCCCCCCCAATTTCAAAAATTAAATACTTGTAATAATTGTCTCTATTATACATTTAAAATAGAGAATAGTAAACTCAGTATAATCGGTTTAGATAACAAGTAACACTTTTCATTGTTTACACTTGTGGAAAATCGATAAAACTTATGTCAATATAAAACGCATTTTTGGATAATTTGGGGAAATCTAGAATGAACTTCTATTATCTGGATTTAATTTCACTTATATTGTCATACGTTTTGAAAAAATTAGCCATAGTGCAAAATTTAGCCAACCATTTGGAAAAACTCAACATATAGTTTTTTAGCTATGTATGAAAATGCATATAAGTCCAAAAAAAGACCCCATTTCAACTACGAAATGAGGTTTCATAATAATATTGGTGACCCGTACGGGATTCGAACCCGTGAGTGCATGCGTGAAAGGCATGTGAGTTAACCGTTTCTCCAACGGGCCAAATAACGATGGCGGAGCAGGAGGGATTTGAACCCTCGCACCAGTCTCCTGGTCTACACCCTTAGCAGGGGCGCCTCTTCAGCCACTTGAGTACTACTCCAACCGTTATGTTTACGCGTTTTCGCGCTTATATAGAATAACGTATTTTTGCATATTTGTCAACTATTTTCCTATAAAACTTAAGCCATATAAAAATTTTATATCATGGGAAGCTAAACGATATGTTAAGCTTCCCTTTTATAAAATTATTGGATTGTGTCTTTTAACATGGTAAGTCCTACTTTACCACGATTTCTATCAATATTTAAAACATAAACTTTAACGATATCTCCAACATTAACGACATCTTTTGGATGTTTGATATATCCTTTAGATATTTTAGAAATATGAAGTAATCCATCTTCTTTTAACCCAACATCAATAAATGCGCCAAAGTCTACTACATTTCTAACAGTACCTTCTAATTCCATACCAATTTCTAGATCTTCTAGTTTTAGAATATCGTTTCTTAAAATAGGTTGAGCAAATTGATCTCTAGGATCTCTAATAGGTGCGATAAATGCATCTAATATATCACTTAAAGTATATGTATCTACATTAAGGTCTTGTTGCAACTTGGTTCTATCCATATGCTCAACAATCAATTTCACTTCTTCTTTACCAAACATATCACCAGTGATATTAAAACGTTTCATAATTTCTTTTGCTACTGGATAACTTTCAGGATGCACTGCAGTAACATCTAATGCTTCATCACTTTCAGGAATTCTTAAAAATCCTATCGCTTGTTCGTATGTCTTATCACCAAGTCTAGGAACTTTAATGATATCTTCTCTATTTTTAAATTTACCAATTTTGTCTCTAAACTTAACAATATTTTCTGCACTTGTTTTATTTAAGCCAGACACATACATTAATAATGCTTTACTTGCAGTATTCACATTCACACCAACATTATTAACAGCTTGTGTAACAACGAAATTTAAGCTATCATTTAATTTCTTAGGTGTTACATCATGTTGATATTGACCAACACCAATACTCTTAGGATCAATTTTAACAAGCTCTGATAGTGGATCTTGTAATCTTCTAGCAATGGATGCTGCTGATCTTTCTTCAACACTAAAATCAGGGAACTCTTCTCTTGCAAGTTCACTAGCTGAATATACTGAAGCTCCAGCTTCATTAACAATCACATATTGAACTTTCATTTGGAATTCTTTAATTAAATCAGCAATGAAACTTTCGGTTTCTCTACTTGCTGTGCCATTTCCAATCGCAATCACTTGTACTTTAAACTTATGAATTAAACGAATTAATTCACGTTTTGAGTCTGTCACTTGTTTATCTGAAATGGATCCACCTTTAGTTTTTTCATGTGGATAAATCAATCCTTTTTCCATGACTTGCCCTTGTTCATTACATACTGTAAGTTTACAACCTGTTCTAAACGCAGGGTCAACACCTAATACAACTTTGCCTTTTAAAGGTGGTTGTAATAATAATTTTTGTAAGTTATCTGCAAACACTTCAATCGCTTGTTCTTCTGCTTTTTCATTGAGTTCACTGCGAACTTCTCTTTCTAGTGAAGGATAGATCAAACGCTTTAAAGCATCTTCAATAGCTTCTTTAATATAAGGTGTTGCTGGTGAATCATCTTTTTTAATAATCTTTTTCTCTAAATAAGAAGTCATTCTTTCTTTATCTAAATCAATTTTAACAGTAATGACTTTTTCTTTTTCAGCACGATTAATCGCAAGCACACGGTGAGGCTTCATTTTGCTCACTGGCTCTTGATAATCATAATACATTTCATATACTTTTCTTTCATCTTCAGCGTTCTTTTTAACAGATGTTTGAACAACGCCAACCTTAACCATCTCAGCTCTAAGTGATTTACGATAATTTGCATCATCAGAAATCATTTCAGCAATAATATATTTAGCACCTTCAATAGCTTCTTCAACACTTGTTACTTTATCATTTAAAAACTCTTTTGCTTTTTCTTTAACTGAACCATCAGGAAAACCAACCATAAATGTAGCAAGCGGCTCTAAGCCTTTTGCTACTGCTTCTGTTGCTTTTGTCTTTTTCTTTTCCTTAAACGGACGATACAAATCTTCAACTTCAACAAGTTTATCTGCTTTTAAAATTTCTTGTTTTAACTCATCAGTTAGCATACCTTTTTCATCAATTAAACGCATGACTTGTTCTTTACGATCTAATAAATTATTTTGATATTCCCAAGTTTTATGTATTTCATTGATTTGCTCTTCATCAAGTCCACCAGTCGCTTCTTTACGATATCTAGCGATAAATGGAATGGTATTGCCTTCATTAAGCAAATCTAGAACACTTCTTACTTGTTTATCCCCAATACCTAATTGCTTTTTAATCTCATTAATAATTTGTTCATTCATGTTTTTTTACTCCTTTATATAGCACAAAAGGGCTAAGCCCTTTTATAAATTTCCTAATTCAGTCATAATGTCATCTACATTTGTTTCTAATTGGAAGAACCCATCTGTTGATGAAGGTTGCATATCATATATAAGCAACATATCATCTGCTTCAGCATCTAAGCCTAAATGAGAAAGGTTAGCTTCTTCAAATAATGCGGCATTAGCTGTATGTTCTAAATTAATGAATATAAGTGGTAATTGCTCAATATCAGCTAAAGCTTCAATTTCTGCTTGGATATCTTCGTTAATAGCAGATCCATGGTAGAAATAAAAATAGAAAACTTCATTTTCATTTAGAATAACTCTAAAATCATCGAACTCTGATTTACCTAAAAAGTAATCAGGATTACCATAAGTTGTATTATCTATCTTTTGAGTCATTGCTACTAATTCTTCAGTTTGAAAATGTAGATAATCTTCATATGGATTAACTTCTTCATTTCCCATATAATAATTTACAATCATAACGATTGCTGCAACCACTAATCCGATTGCTATAACTGATACACCAATTCTGAAAAACATGATTTCATTTTTGGTTAACTCTCTTTTTTGATTCTTTTTGTTTACGACATTGTTTTTTGTCTGTTTTGATTTTTGATTCTTGTTTGCGTTATTTGTTTGTTTTTTCGCCATGTCTTTTCACATCCTATCATAGAAAATTATACCTAATAATAACTAAAAATACAACTATAACCCTAAATATGTAAATATATGAAAAATATCGTTAATATCTTATTTAAATTCTTCGTTTTTTTCAATTAAACAATAACACATTGCATAATCAGATGTATGCGTAATTGTTAAATGGATAATAACATCATTAGTAAAATGATTTGAGACCACATAAGGTTTCCCATTTTCATCATTTAACACAGAAAAATCTTTGTAATAAGTATTACCTTTGCCTTTTGAAACGGCTTTAAAGATTGCTTCTTTTGCTGCAAATCTACCACCTAAATATGATAGTTTTGTCTGTTCATCAGCAATGTTATCATACATTTTCTTTTCATCAATGCTTAAAATACGATCGACAAATCGATCATCAACTAATTCTTTAATTCTTTTTAAATCGACTAAGTCGATACCCATACCTAAGATCACGATAAATGCCTACTTTCTCTGATATGCTCAGCCATTTGTCTTATTTTAGCTAATCGATGATTTAATCCTGATTTGCTTAAAGGTTCATCAAACTTTTCTTCATATAGTTCACTTAGTTCTCTTAAAGATATATCTGGATATGCTTTTCTAAGTTTCATAATATTAAGTATTCTTTCATCGATATCTTTTTCAGGCATATATTTTTCAATAAGTTTTATATCTTTGATCTGCTGATTGGATGCGACAATCGTTTTTTTCTCATTTGCAATCTCACAGTTCATCACTCGATTAATAGAATTATTAAAATCTCGTTTAATGCGAATATCTTCAAATTTAAAAACACTATTTTGTGCACCTACAATTTGTAAAAAATCACTGATGCCTTCAGCATCTTTTAAATATGCAATATATCCATTTCTTCTTTTTGTGACTCTAGCATTTAGATCATAGTGATTCATCAATTGTTGGATGAATATGATATGATCGGAATTACTAGAAAATATTTCTAAATGATACTCTGCAGTCTTTGGATGATTAACAGATCCACTTGATAAAAAAGCAGCTCTTAAATAAGCTTTTTTAGCTTCAGGAGATTGTGTTAATAACTCCTGTGATTCAATCGCGTTTTCTAGCAAATTATGTTCATTTACAATATCTTCTACTCTAGACTGAATTCTTATAATCACAGTCTGTTTTTGATTTAACTTTTTTTGTTTTTGTGTAATCAAACTTGTTTCTGCTTGATAAAGTGTTCTTACTAACTGTAAAAACCGTTTTGCAACGGTTGGATTGTTGGTTTTGAAATCTAACATTTTATGTCTGTTTTCAATATGAAAATCTGTGTGAAGATTCAAGAATGCTGAAAACTCAGCTAATTGTTCTTCTAATCCAATAGGAACTGTGACCAGTTCTTCTTTTACAGTTTTTGCAAAGCTCATATTACTTCCAAGTTTCTAAATATCTTAAAACATTTTGTGCGGCAATTGCACCATCTGCAGCAGCAGTTACAACTTGTCTAATTTGCTTAACAATGACATCACCTGCAGCATAAACGCCATCGACTTTTGTTTGCATTTTTTCATTAACTTCGATATAACCATATTGATTTGTTACACCTAAATCTTTAACCATATCAGTCACTGGAATTAAACCTACATATTCGAATACACCATCAGCTGTAATGGTTTCTTCTTTTCCATCTTCTGATTTAATAACAACACCAGTTAATCCTTTATCATCTTTTAAGAATTTTGAAACTACTGATGAATATTTAATATCAACATTTTTCATTGATCTTAGGATATCTTGAGCTTTCATATCAGCTGTTAAGTCGCTTAAGTTTTGAACAACAGTAACGTGTGTTGCAAGTGTAGCTAAATAGCTAGCTTCTTCAACTGCACTGTTTCCGCCACCAATAACAACAACTTTTCTATCTTTATATAAAGGACCATCACAAATTGCACACCAGCTAATGCCGTTCATCGCAAGTGCATCTTCATTTTCTACACCTAATCTTCTAGGTACATTACCAGTTGCGATGACTAATGCTTTAGTTTCATATGTTTGATTAGGGGTAATTAATTTTTTAACATTACCGTCTAATTCTACTTTAGTCACTTCATCATAAATGACTTCAATATCAAGATCATAAGCATGATCAATCATCATGGTTGCTAATTCATAGCCTGCAACCTTTTTAGCACCCGTATAGTTTTCAATTTCATTATATTTTGATAATTGACCACCTGGTGTATCTTTTTCAAACATAGCTACCTTTAAATTAGCTCTTTTCGCATAAATTGCTGCAGTAATTCCAGCAGGACCTGCACCAATAATTAAAACATCATATAACATACTAAAATCTCCTTTTTATACTATATCTTCTAAATTACTTAAATCATCTATGACATATTCTGGTTGTTCAGCTAACATTTCTTTTAATCGTAGAGAATATGTCACTGCGCAACTTTCAATGCCTGCTTTTTTAGCAGCTTTGATATCATTTTCATGATCTCCAATATAAATTGTATCTGCTTTTTTTGCATCTAATAATGCTAATGCTTTTAAAATAGGATCTGGATGAGGTTTGTGATTTTCAGCATCCTCATAACCAATGATTACATCCACATCTTCAAATAAATTGGTTAATTTTAAATGATAAGACGCAACGTCTTTCATTTTTGATGTAACAATACCAATCTTACATCCTTGTTTTTTTAAATACTCAATGGTTTGTTTCGCATTTGGATATGGCATAAGCCCCATCTCAATCATCTCATTTGAAGTTTTTCTATAGGCATTGATCATTTCATCGACTAATTTTTCATCATCGGTATAATATCCAAATGTTTGCCAAAGTGTTTGACCTAAAAAATTTGATAATTCTGAATCATTTAAATCAACATCTGGCAAATATGTTTTAAATGTTAGTTTGAAGGCATCTAATATGATCTTTGGAGTTTGAATTAAAGTGCCGTCTAAATCAAATAGTATTGTCTTCATCGTTCACCAACATTTCTACATAATATTTTTGATCTTTAATAAATACTCTTTTTAAAATTAATAATAAGACGCCACCGCCAGCAAATAAAACTAAAGATAAGACGATATTCGCTTTTAATCCAAAGATATAAAGTGGATCTTGTCTAAGTGGTTCAATAATTAATCCACGACCCAAACCATACCAAATCAAATATAAGGCAATCATATCGCCCACTTTAAAGAGTTTGAATCTTCTAGTAACTAAAAGTCCAACTAATCCTAAAAAGTTCCATAAACCTTCATAAAAGAAGGTTGGGTGATACGTTATGTTTGTGACTGGGTTAGTCATGTTTGTTTCAATGAAATTAGGTAACAAGTTTAAAATGAACTGACTTTGAATTGCTGGTCCATGAGCTTCACCATTCATGAAATTTCCCCAACGTCCAATAATTTGACCAACTAAAAATCCTATGGCGATAATATCTGCCATTGCCCAAAAGCTTATCTTCTTTTTCTTTGTGAAAAAGATTACAAATATCAAGGTAGTAATAACCGCACCATGTATCGCAAGTCCACCTTCAGTGATGTTAATAACATCAATGAAATTATTATAATTTGGTGTTGGATCAAAAATAACATAATAAAGTCTAGCACCAACAATTGCTAGTGGTACTGCATATAGTAGACCATCAAATAATATCTCTGTATTCCATCCTAATTTTTTAAACTCAAAATAAGCTAGAGTTCCACCGATAATAATACCTGTTAATATGAATGTTGCATACCATGCAACTTGTGCAAACCCTAAATCAAGTGCAGTTCTATTATCAAATTGATTAAGTGATGAATCCATAGGTGAACCATTAAGTGAACTCACTGCAATCGTAATCAATAACATAAATGCTAGTAAAGCACCTCCATAGAGGTAGATTGCTTGTTTGTTTTTATTAAAGAAATCAGTCATCGTTTTCGTCCTTTCCTTGTCCTCTTGCTTTTTTAGAAACTGCTTCTGTTAAATCTTTAGCAGCATTATATCCTAAATATTTTAATTTCTGATTCATTGCAGCACTTTCAACAAGTGTCGCAACATTTCTTCCTGGTAAGACTGGAATCGTTATTTTTGCGATTTCAGTATTAAAGTATTTGACCATTTGTGTTTCTATACCTAAACGGTCATATTGTTTACCTTTTTTCCAATGTTCAAGTTCAACGACTAATCTGATCTTTTTATTTTCACGATAAGCACCCGCTCCAAACATGGACACAACATCTACAATACCTATACCACGTACTTCAATATATTTTTCTAATATTTTAGGTGCGCTACCTATTAAAACACCGTGAGCTGCTTCAAAGATATCAACTCTATCATCACTTACTAAAATATGACCACGCTTAATAAGTTCTAATGCAGTTTCACTTTTACCTATACCAGATTTACCCATGATTAATGTTCCCATACCATGAATATCTAGTAAAACTCCATGAACACTTATTCTTGGTGCTAATTTTGAATGAAGATACGCATATAGTTGTGAACTTAATGCGGTTGTTCTAATATCTGATTTAAGAATAGCTACATTATATTTATCCCCTAATTCGATAAACATATCTTCAATCTCAACATTTACAGAAAATATAATTGCTGGTGGATTTAACACCATAATATCTTCAACACGTTGACGTTTAATATCATCAGGAAGGCGATTCATAAAATGATCTTCTTTAGAACCAATTAAAATCAGTCTTTCTTTGTTAAAAAAGTCAAGAAAACCAGCTAATTCTACACCAGGTCTAGATAACATTTCAACCGTTATTTCATTTTCTAATCCTTTTTTACCTGATACAAGTTCTAAATCTAAATCTTTAATTAAATGTTTAACTTTTAATTTCATGATTTATTTACCCTCCAAAAATCTTATTTTTTTAGTATATAACCATCTTCTAAGATATGTTGATAATACAAATCTTAATATTGAAAAACCAAATGAGAAAATGATTAAGTGTTCTACATTTATAAAATGAAAACCTTGAACTAAAATGAGATCAATAGATGCTAGTATGAGTATTTGTATGAGTACTGATAGTAATCCCATCGATAAAATCATGATTCTCATAAAATACTTAAACATAAGAATTTTCACAAAATTTTCAATCAAGGTTAGTAATATGATCGCTAGAACGTAACCAAGGATCTCCATTTCAATAAGTGGTTGTTTAATACCAATCGCAAGACCAATAACAACCGCACTAATTAAAAAGTTTATCACAAGGGAAAAAACCATGTGAACGACATAGTTTTTATGCAATAAAAATCCAAAGCTTACCGCTGTATTTTTAGTGCTATTATTCTTTTTTAACTGTTCAATGAGTTTCTTAATTTCTTCTTCACTAGGTTTTTTAGGATCTTTATCGTTCATAAAAACTCCTCACACTAAATTATTATAACAAATTAGTTTAGTTTTTGTCATTTTAAAACTTTTTTTAAATACTGTCCAGTATAACTTTCTTTAACTTTAGCTACTTGTTCTGGTGTTCCTTGTGCGATGATATATCCGCCTAAATCTCCACCTTCTGGACCTAAATCAATGATATGATCTGCATTCTTAATTACGTCTAAGTTATGCTCAATAACGACCATAGTAGCTTTTTCATCTACTATTCGGTGTAATACTTTTAATAATCTATTGACATCATCTGTATGAAGTCCTGTTGTAGGTTCATCTAGTACATAGATTGATTTTTCAGTAATTCTTCTATAAAGTTCACTTGCAAGTTTAACTCTTTGAGCTTCACCGCCTGATAAAGTTGTCGCAGATTGTCCAAGTTGGATATATCCTAATCCGACATCATGAATGATTTTCAATTTATCGAAAATCTTTGGATGATTTTCAAAAAATGCCATCGCATCATCAATCGTCATTTCTAAGACATCAGCGATATGACTACCTCTATATTTGATTTGTAAGGTTTCATGGTTATATCTAGCACCACCACAAACTTCACAAGGCACATAAACATCAGGTAAGAAATGCATCGATATTTTTTTAACTCCATCTCCACCACAAGCTTCACATCTACCGCCTTTAACGTTAAATGAAAATCTTGATTTTGTATATCCTCTAGCTTTCGCTTCATTTGTTTTAGCATATAAATCTCTAATATCATCAAACACACCTGTGTAGGTTGCTGGATTTGATCTTGGTGTTCTACCGATTGGTGATTGAGATATTTCAATGACACGATCAATTAAATTATGATCGTTAATAGCGGTATGTTCTCCAGGTTTATCTTTTGATTTGTAATATTTTGCTTGTAGACCTTTAAGTAATACTTCATTAACTAAAGATGATTTTCCACTTCCAGAGACACCTGTAACAACCGTTAGTTTACCTAATGGAAATGAGACTGAAATATCTTTTAGATTATTGGCTCTAGCGCCCATAATCATAATATCTTTTCCCATGCCTTTTCTTCTTTTTTTAGGTACAGGAACTTCAAGCTCACCTCTTAAATATTTACCTGTAATACTATCTTTATGCTTCATCACTTCTTGTGGCGTTCCGCATGCTACAACTTTTCCGCCTTCTTTTCCTGCTCTTGGACCAATATCAATTAAATAATCACTAGCAAGCATTGTTTCATGATCGTGTTCCACAACCACAAGTGTATTACCTAAATCTCTCATTTTATGGAGTGTATCAATAAGCTTTTGATTATCTCTTTGATGAAGACCAATTGATGGTTCATCTAAGACATATAAAACACCTGTTAGTTTTGATCCTATTTGTGTAGCTAATCTAATTCTTTGAGCTTCACCACCAGATAATGTACCTGCTTGACGATGAAGTGTTAAATAACCTAGACCTACATCTTGTAAGAATGTTAGTCTATTAATTATTTCTTGAAGTGCTAATCTTGCGATTTGTTTTTCTTCGATACCTAATTCTAATTGTTCTAAAAATTTAATTTCATCATCAATAGAATATCTTGTGAATTCATCGATGTTTTTACCACCGATTTTAACAGATAAAGCACTAGGATTTAAACGTGCACCATGACATGTGTGACATTCAGATTCAACCATGAAATTTTCTATCCATGTTCTAATCCATTCACTAGTGGTTTCTCTATATCGTCTTGTTAAGTTTGTGATAACACCTTCATAATAGTCTAGTGTTTCATGTTTTCTTCCTGATGATGATTTAAGTTTAAAGTGGATTTTATCAGCTGATCCATATAAAACAATATCAAGTTCTTGTCTTGATAATTCTGAAACAGGTTTACTTATATCAATGTTATAAAACTTACAAACCTCTTCTAACATTTGACTAGTTAAATTCTCATCATCATTATTTTTAAATGGCAAAATACCACCATCAAGTAATGCTTTTTCAGGATTTAAAATAAGTTCTTCAGTAATTTCTAATCTATATCCTAATCCATTACATGATGGACAAGCACCTATAGGGACGTTAAAAGAAAATAGTCTAGGTTCTAAATCTGGAATTGAAAAATCTGAATTTTCACAACTATAATTTTGACTAAATGAGAAGATTGCATCATTATCAACAACTACTTTAGCTTTACCATTAGCAAGTCTAGCTGCTAATTCTAGAGCATCATATAATCTTGATCTAATACCATCTTTAACGATTAAACGGTCAATGACAAGATAAAAATCATGATTCTTATTCTTATCTAGTTCTGGCATTTCTTCTAGTAAATGAGCCTCATTGTCTATATAAGCTCTAGTGAACCCTTCTTTTAAATATTGTTCAGCAGTTTTTTTAAATGTTCCTTTTTGTCTTTCAATCACTGGAGACATAATCATAATCTTAGAGCCTTCTTTAAAACTAAGTACACGTTGTGTCATTTCTTCAATAGACTGTTTAGTTAAAGGTTCATCTGAATCTGGACAATAAGGAATACCGATTCTTGCGTATAAAAGTCTTAAATAATCATAGATTTCTGTCACAGTACCAACTGTAGATCTTGGATTATTTGAGGTTGTTTTTTGATCGATACTTATTGATGGTGATAGACCATCAATACGATCGACATCTGGTTTTTCAAAATTCCCTAAAAATTGTCTCGCATAAGCTGACAGACTTTCCATGTATCTTCTCTGTCCTTCTTGATAGAGTGTATCAAAAGCTAGTGAAGATTTACCACTACCTGAAATACCTGTCATAACGACCAATTTATTTTTAGGGATATCAATATCTATATTTTGTAGATTATTTTCTCTTGCGCCAAATACTCTAATTTTATCATCCATTAATTTTCACCTTGAAGTCTTCTTCACTTAGCACAGTTACCCCTAACTCATTAGCTTTTTGGAGTTTAGAGCCTGCATCGCTTCCTGCTAAAACATAATCTGTCTTTTTACTAACTGATGTGCTTACTTTGCCACCAAGTTTTTCAATGATTGCCTGTGCTTCATCTCTCGTGTAATTTTCTAGTTTACCTGTTAATACGATTGTTTTTTGATTAAATTCATGTTCAACAATGACATCTTGTTCATATGTCATTTGTAGACCATGTTGTTTTAATTGTTCAATTAAATGTATATTTTCTGGTTTCTCAAAATATGAGATCAATGATTTAGCAATCATTTCACCAATTTCATTGATTGTTACTAAATCATCGTATGTTGCATCTATTAAAGCATCCATACTTCCAAATTTATTAACTAAGACCTTAGCAACTTTAGATCCAACATGTTTAATACCAAGTCCAAAAATGAGTTTGTCTAAAGATTGTTTTTTACTATCTTCGATAGCTTGAAGTAATTTTTCAACCTTTTTATCCGCAAACCCTGGAAGACCTTTTAATTCTTTTTCATATTGTTTTAATGTATAAATATCTGAAATAGTATTTAAAAACCCTAAATCATGTAATGTTTCAACAACTTTTTCTCCAAGCGTGTCGATATCCATCGCAACTCTTGATGAAAAATGGATCAACCTGTTAATATGTTTTCCTGGACATTGATCATTGGTACAATAATGATCAGCTTCTCCATCTTTTCTTTCAAGTGGTGCATCACATACAGGACATGTCTTTATCATTTTAAATGGATCTTGTGTTTTTCTTTGAGTTAAGTCTACTTCGATAACTTCAGGGATGATCTCTCCTGCTTTATGCACTCTAACCATATCATTGATTCGAATATCTTTTGTTAAAATGTAGTCTTCATTATGTAAAGTCGCACGTGATACAGTAGATCCTGATATTACAACGGGTTCTAGTTCAGCAACCGGTGTAACAACGCCTGTTCTACCGATTTGAAAGGTAATATCTTTAAGTAATGTAATAGCACTTTCTGCTTGAAATTTATAAGCAGTAGCCCATTTAGGATATTTCGCAGTATAGCCAATAGTTTCATGAAGATTAAATGAATTAACTTTAATCACTACGCCATCAGTCTCATAGTTTAATGTTTTTCTTTGTTGATCGTATATGCTAATTTGTTTAATAAGTTCATCTACATCTTTAGATAATTTAAAATAAGGATTGATTTTTAATCCTAAACTTTTTAAAAATTCTAAAGCCTCAGCTTGAGTATTTACATACTGTTCAGCTGATACAATTTGATATAAAAAGATATCTAGATTACGACTTGCTGCAACCTTAGAATCTAATTGTCTAATCGTCCCTGCTGCTGCATTTCTTGGATTTGCAAATAGGGGTAGGTTTTGTTCTAATCTATCTTCATTCAGTTTATTAAAACTCTTATGTGGCATAAAAATCTCACCACGTACTTCAATATCAATTTCTTTTTTTAGTTTCAAAGGAAGCGATTTAATGGTTTTAACATTTTCAGAAATATCTTCACCTATTTGTCCATTTCCTCTAGTTGCTGCTCTTATGAACATACCTTTTTCATATACAATGCTTACAGCTAAGCCGTCAATTTTCAGTTCTGATATATATGAAAAATCATCAGTTACTTTTTTGATTCTTTCATCAAATGCTCTAAGCTCTTCTTCATTAAAAACATTTGATAAACTCATCATTGGAACTTTATGTGTTATTTTTTTAAAACTATCTAAAACAACTCCGCCAACTTTATCAGTTGGAGAGTTATCTTGTTTATAGTTAGGATATTTGTCTTCTAATTCAACCAGTTCTTTTAAATACTTGTCATACTCAAAATCAGTCATTGTTGGTTGATCAAGTGTATGATAATCATAATTTGCTTGATTGATTAAATCTGTCAATTCTATGATTCTTTGTTTTATATCCATAATGAAATCACCCATACATATTATAACATTAAATCTTATAATTAAAATGAGTTATGGTATGTAAAACGTTTGTACATAGAAGATATAATCTTCTAGAAAATTTTTAGTTTATCATCAGTTTCTTACTAAATCGGTTTATAAAGCTTACTTTTTAAGCCTGATTCTTTGATAAATAGACTAGGCTTTTGTCTTTGAAAATAGTCATTATATTTTATATGTGTACAAATCAAATGTTCCTTAGCCCTAGTGATCGCGACAAACATCAATCTTCTTTCTTCTTCTAATAATACATTTTGATATGTATGAGCTGAGGGAAATATGTTAGATTCTAAGCCTAGGATGATCACAACATCAAACTCTAATCCTTTAGCTTGATGTATTGATAATAGATGAATATTTGATTTATGCTGAGTTGAACTTTTCTCTTGATAGTATGAAAAATCGATTGTTTTTAATGTTTCTATAAGTTTGTAACACCTGTGATGTTGACGATATAAAACAGCTATTTCATCTGGTTTAATCCCTTGGCTTATCATCTTTTTGATATAAGATATTATAAAATTTGATTCTTCTTCTGGATTCATAAAAATATAACTAGTCACGTGATTTGTATGCGTATGATAAGGTGTTAAATCTTTTTTATATGTTCTGTAATTTCTTTTTATTAAGCGATTTGCATGACTTATTATTGTTGAGTTAGATCTATAGTTTATCGTAAGTTTTTCAACAACGGCTTGATAGTCTTTAACATACTTATTGATAATAGATGGGTTTGCGCCTCTAAATTGATAAATACTTTGATCGGGGTCTCCAACACATAGAACATGCGTATGTTCATCTATGAGAGCTTTTAGTATGTTATATTGAAGTTCGTTTGTATCTTGAAATTCATCGACAAATAAATATGTATAGGTTTTGTGTTTTTTTATTTGTATCCAGTTTAGATAATCTATTAATAAATCATCAAAATCTTTTAAATGATATCTTTCAAGATAGTTTTGATAAAAATCATAAATCTTTGGTTTCTTTTTTTTAAATAAACTATTTTTATATAGCGATACTTCCAAACAATCTCTTTTCGAAAACTGATGTTCTTCTTCAATAAATATTTGATATGTATACTCTGTTTTTGTTTTTAACTCTTTATAACAAAATTGATGAAATGTATGGATATTCATATCATCTCTTCCAATTCTGTGTTTCATCTCGTTTGCTGCTTTGTTTGTGAAAGTCAAGGCTAATATTTCATTCTCATCAACACCTTCATTTAATAAATACTTGATTCTTTCAATAACTACTCTTGTTTTTCCACTTCCCGCACCTGCTAATAAAAAAAGAAAGCGTTCATTAGAATAAACCACTTTCTTTTGCATATCATTTAATTTCATATCATCACCTCATATGATAGTATGAGATGATTTAAATTATTGCTTCTTAATTTTTTTGATTGAAGGATGACTTTCTAAGATTTGCTTAATGCCATGTGGCATCGCAAACGCTATTGTCGCTACTTCTCCTTCAATAGAGACGACAACACCTTTACCAAATACTTGATGATCGACGTGATCTCCAGTTTTTAATAAATGGCTTTCATAATCGTAGGTTGGTTTTTGTTTAGGTTCTGGCATATCTAATCTAGATTCTTTAATGAATCTTGATGGATATCCTATTTTAATTTGACCATACACCATGCGTCTTTCGGCATGTGTCATATATAATCTTTCTTTGGCTCTAGTTATACCAACATAAGCAACTCTTCTTTCTTCCTCAAGTTCATATGTGCTCATGAGTGCTCGATCCCCTGGAAAAATGCCTTCTTCTAAAACAACCATAAAGACTGCTTTAAATTCTAGACCTTTAACTTGATGATATGTTGCAAGTTTGACATGATCATCTTCAGTGACATCTTGATCGAGATCTGAATAAAGTGCTATTTGATCTAGTTGTTGATTTAACTTTTCATAAAAACTACCTTCATAATAGACATCGCCTCTAGTAAAGACAGATTGAAGTTCTTTTAAGTTGTCTATTCTATCATCGGCTTGTTCAGTGTTTTCATCTTTTAACATTTGCGTATACCCTGTTTTACTCATTAAAACAGGCATAATTTGATATAAATCTTCCATTTCATCAAAATCAGATTTTAAATCAATAATCATTTTTTTAAAATCTAATAAAGCACTTTTTGCTTGTGGTCTTAATTCTACATAATCAATCGCTTCAAACATCGAGATACCTAATTGATTAGCTTTTTCTTCTAGGACTTGAATACTTTTTAATCCAATCGATCTTTTAGGCACATTAACGATTCTTTTTAAATAAAAATCTTGTCTAAAATCATTAATGACTCTAATATATGCAAGCGCATCTTTGATCTCTTTTCTTTCATAAAATGAGATACCACCATAAATAATATATGGTATACCTTCTTTAATCATCGCATCTTCAAAAAGTCTTGATAAAGCGTTATTCCTATAAAGGATTGCGATATCATTATAGGCATAACCTTGCATGATCAGCCTATTTATTTCATTAATGACATAAAATGTTTCTTGGTAATCTGATTGTGCACTGTGATAAACAATTGGAGTACCAACACCTAAATCACTTTCAAGATTTTTTTGACTTGGTCTATTAAAGTTTTTAGCAATTAATTTATTAGCTGCTTTTAAGATAAAATTTGTCGATCTATAATTCTTATCTAAGATAATTTCTTTTGCGTTAAAGTCTTTAATGAAATATTTACTATTGTTGTAGTTTGCGCCTCTAAATCCATAAATAGATTGATCCGGGTCACCAACAACAAATAAATTTTTATGTACTTCTCCTAAAACTTTTAATATTTTATATTGGATCGCATCTGTATCTTGAAACTCATCGACTAATACATGATCAAAGCCAGTTTGATATTTCATTTTAATCTTAGGATATTCTTCTAATAGTTCAAATGTATAAATTAGTAAATCATCAAAATCAATCAGTTGATTTTCTCTTAAATAGGTTTGATAACCTTTATATATTTTTTCTTCTTCTGATCTTTCAAATTCTTCTAATCTTTTACATTTAAATAGTGAAATAAGGTTTTTAAGGGCTTTAATAGAAAACATCTTCGTATCTAAACCTAACCCTTTAATGACATCACTTAATATCTTTTTACCATCATCTTCATCAATCACAGTAAATGATGGTTTATAGCCATAAGGAAGTTCTTGAATATGTCTTCTTAAGATTTGAAGTCCAAATGCATGGAAAGTATATAACCATACATCCATTGCATGAGGTCCTGTCATATCAATAACTCTTTGTTTCATTTCTCTTGCTGCTTTATTTGTAAATGTCACAGCTAATATTCTTTTTGGTTCTACACCTTGCATAATTAAATATGCAATTTTTGCTGTGAGTGTTCTTGTTTTTCCTGTTCCTGCACCAGCGACAACAAAAAGCGGTCCATTTGGATGAATAACCGCTTCTAATTGTGATTCATTTAATGTTGCTAGCCAATTCATGGCTCACCAACTTTCTATTTATAACTGCTCTTAAGAGGTACAATCTCGTTAAATACTAAATTGCCTGTCTTAGAATCATCGTCTACATTAAAATATCCATTTCTAATAAATTGATATTTATCTTGTGGTTTAGTGTTTTCTAAAGCATGTTCTACAAAACCTTTTTTCACATGCCATGAATCGTTGTTAAATCTTTCTAATAAAGGTAATGATTTATCATCATTAATTAATGGCTCAAAGAAATTGAAGGTTGCTGGAATTGCATGCGTAGCTTCAACGAAATGGATTGTGCCATTAGGTTTTCTTTCATCAAATCCTGATCCGGATTTAGTTGCTTTGTCATAAGTTGCTAACACTTCAATAATGTTTCCATCGTTGTCGTATTTAACTTCGTTTGCTTTGATAAAGTAAGCATGCATCAATCTAACTTCAATGCCTAGCGCTAATCTTTTATATTTCTTATTAGGTTTTTCTAAAACAAAATCATCTTGTTCAATATATAAATGTTTTGAAAATGGTATGTTTCTTGTTCCATATTCCAGATGTTCTGGATGATATTCAGATTCGATATATTCAACTTCATCATCTGGATAATTTGTAATCGTTACTTTTAAAGGGTTAATTACACCCATTGCTCTATATGCTTTATCTTGTAGGTCATCTCTAACAGCAGCTTCAAGCATATCTGTAGAAACGGTAGAATTTACTTTAGATAGTCCTGTTGATAAAATAAAGTTTCTAATCGCAAGCGCAGTATACCCTCTTCTACGCATACCTGCAAGTGTTGGCATTCTAGGATCGTCCCAACCAATCACTTTACCATCTTCTACTATTGCTCTTAAAAATCTTTTACTTAAAACTGCATTTTCAATATTTAATCTTCCAAATTCAATTTGTCTTGGAATTTTTGGCATTTCTGTTTCACGAACAACCCAATCATATAATGGTCTATGATCTTCAAATTCTAAAGAGCATAATGAATGGGTAATCCCTTCAATTGCGTCTTCTAGTGGATGTGCATAGTCATACATCGGATAAATACACCATTTATCCTTTGTGTTATGATGGTAGGCAAAACTAATGCGATATATGACAGGATCTCTTAAGTTCATATTAGGACTTGCCATATCTATTTTTGCACGAAGTACACATTCACCTTCTTTGAATTTTCCATTTTTCATGTCATCAAAGAGTTGTAAGTTTTCCTCAACACTTCTATCTCTATATGGAGATTTAATACCAGGTGTATTAACATCACCTCTTGTTTCTGCTATCTTTTCTGCTGTTTGATGATCTACATATGCTAATCCTTTTTTAATAAGAACTATGGCACGTTCATACATTTCATCAAAATAGTCAGACGCAAACAAAATTTGCTTAGGCTCATAGCCTAACCATCTAATATCTTTGATAATTGCTTGAACGTAACTATCGTCTTCTTTAACAGGATTTGTATCATCAAATCTTAGATTGGTATAGCCACCATATGCTTTAGCACTTTCGAAGTCTGTAACGATAGCTCTAGCATGACCAATATGTAGATGTCCATTAGGTTCGGGTGGAAATCTAGTGATGATTTCATCGTGTTTTTTATTTTGTAAATCTGTTTCTATAATGGTTTTTATAAAGTTTGAATGATTTTCCATTTTTAACTCACCTCAAGTCCTCTTTATTATATGATAAAAACATGTAAACCTCAAGTTATTCAAACAAATTGTAAATCATTTTTTTCTTGATTTTGTTGCGAAATAACTAGGTATATTTAGTTCATGTAAAAGACCTTCCCCATTTGTGTCCTCATAGATGTCTAAAATCTCAAATCCAGCTTTCAATTGTCCTCCAATTTGATCTTCTAATGTGTGTGAAAATTGCATGCCACTATCTGTTTTCATTAAAAATTCATACTGATCTTCGTTTATTGTTGGATCAAAAGGGAGTTTATGAATGATCTTCGTTTCCGTTTCTTCATCAACGATAAAATTAATGCCATTATCTAAGCCTGATAACAATAATCCACCTTTTTTTAATACACGTGCACACTCTTTAAACACATGAAATACATCTTTGACATAAACATTTGACACTGGATGAAAAATGAGATCAAATGACTCATCTTCAAAAGGAAAAGTTTTTGTCATATCTGCTTTTATAATATCTATATGATAATTTTCTCTTTCACTAACAACTTTTTCACTATTTAACTGTTCATCAGAAATATCCATGACAGTGCAGCTTGCTCCAAGTGCTGAAAAAATGGGCATTTGCTGACCACCACCACTTGCTAGACCTAGTATTTTCAAATTTTTAAATGGTAAAAACCAATCTTTTGGAACATTGACTGTAGGTGTTAACACAACATCCCATGTACCATTTTTTGCATTTTCAAAAGTTTGATGATCAATTGGTATGCCCCATTGCCATCCTTCTTTAACCCATCTATTGATGGTTTGTTCATTAATACTTACATAATTTTTTTTCATATTAACACCTCGATTCATTTTTTACATAATATAGTCCAAAGAACAAAAGTAATATTTACATATTACTCCTTTAAAACGATACTTTACCCAAATAGGTAAGTCCGTTTAGGCGTGTTCCAACCTATAAACCCTGTCCCTAAGGCATCGGGCTTACATTTTCTAATTA